>PLSJ01000156.1 GCA_003165115.1 Syntrophaceae bacterium
GGTCGCCCTCGTCGCGCCATTTCGCGTCAACCACGGACCTCGTTGCTCCCACCGCGCCGCCTATTGCCTCGGCGAGTTCTTCGATGAGTGCGAAATTCTCCGCCGCCTTCAGCCCGCGGCCGCCCGAAACGATGATTACCGCCTCGGTAAGATCGACCATGCCTATCGGCTTTTCCTCCACCCGCAGCACCCTGGTCCGCACCTGGCCGACCGAAAGGGCGGCCTGTCTCTCCACGAATTGGCCGGGTTTGTCGCCGGCGGCGATAATCTCGAAGGTATTCGGCCTGGTGGTGACAACGACGGGATGACCGGAGCACGTGACTTCCGTCAAAACCCTTCCGCCGTATACGGGTCTCACGAAAGTGACAGGCTCCTCAAGCCACCTGGCGGCGGTGACATCGGAAACGATCCCGCATCCAAGGAGGACCGCTACCCTTGGGAGGAAGTCACGTCCCATCTGGGTGGCCCCCGCGAGGATCATTTTCGGACCCGACTCACGGACATATGCGCCGACGGCAAGTGAGAACGCTTCCGGCGTATAGGCATCGAGAAGAGGGTCGATGATGTGCACAAGCGTGTCCGCATAAAGGAGGAGTTTTTCCTTGACCGCCGGCGGCATCCGGCCGAGCACCACGGCTTCCACCGTGTAGCGTCCGGCCTGCGCGAGCTTCCTCCCCTCGCTCAAAAGCTCAAGCGAGGCCTTCTTTACCTCCTCTCCCTTTATCTCCGCAAATACGAGTATCTTATCCATATGGCTAAACCCCTTAGAGCACCCTTTCTACGTCCGTAAGAATTCGTATGGCTTCACGCGCGGCCTCGGCCGGCTCCCCGGCAATGAGCCGCACCGGGGGCTTCCTCGAAGGCGCGATATACCGGCCGATTGTCACCTTTGCCCCGCGTTCGCCCACCTGCGCCGGCTCAAGACCGAGGTCCGCGGGCGTCAGCCTCGGTATCTGCGCCTTCATGGCCTTCATCACGCCGGTGATCATGGGCACCCTGGGCTCGTTCAGCCCCTTCTGCGCGGTAAATACCGCCGGAAGGTCCACCTCGATCACCTCCGTCGCCCCCTCTATGGCGGATTCGGCCACGGCCAACCCGTCCGCGATATCGAGCTTCAGGACAGCGCCTACGTGGGGCAGCCCCAGAAATTGGGCGACCATAGGCCCCACCTCACCCCTGTCGTCATCGACGGCCTGTCTACCGCAGAGGATGATGTCGCACGCCTCCTTCGAGACGGCCCTGCTCAGGGCCAGCGCGGTTGAATAGCCGTCGCCTTGCAGGAAGGCTTCGTCGTCGAGGAGGAAGGCGGCATCCGCCCCCATGGCGATGGCCGTCCTCAGGGCCTCCGTGGCCTTGCCTGTCCCCATGGTAATCACCGATACCCGCCCGCCGTGTCGCTCTTTTATCCTGAGCGCCTCTTCCAGGGCGAACTCGTCAAAGAAATTCATTGCAAACTTCTGCTCGATCAGAAGCTCCCGGCCTTCACTCGTTATTTCGATCAAAGCCTCGGCATCGGGCACCTGCTTCGCCAGCACGACAATATTCATGCGGATGCCTCCTCGTCACACCTTTCCAATGATCATCCTGCCCAGAAGGTCCCTTATGATCTCGTGGGTGCCGCCGCCGTAAAGCAGGAAGCGCGCGTCCCTGAAGTGGCGCTGGGGGTTGTACTCGTGGGCAAAACCGTTGGCTCCCCATATGCGCGTCACCTCGTCGACGACCTTGCAGCACGTCTCCGTCGCGTACATCTTCGCCATGGCCGCCTCTTTGCGGCTGGATAACTTCTCCCTGATCCGCCACGCGGCATAATAGATCATGAGCCTGCTCGCCTCCATCTCGGTGGCCATGTCGGCAAACTTGGCCCTGATAAGCTGGTACGTGCCGATAGGCTTCCCGAAGGCGACGCGTTTTCGCGCATATTCGAGCCCTTCGTCGAAGGCCGCCTGGGCGATCCCGAGCGCCATTGCGCCCGTCATCACCCGTACCTCGTCCAGTATCTCGCCAAGGTACTCGACGCCCCTGTTCAGCTCTTTTCCGAGGAGGTTCTCCTCGGGCACCCTCACGTTGTCGAAGACAAGCTCTCCCGTGACGGTCCCCCTACAGCCCAGCTTGTCGAGCACCTGCCCGGCGGAAAAACCGGGGGTCCCCTTCTCGACGAGGAAAAAGTTAAGCCCCTTGGCGCCGAGTGCGAGATCGGTCGTGGCGAGGACGGTGGCCATATCGGCGACCGGACCGTTCGTGATCCACATCTTCGTCCCGTTTATGACCCATTCATTGCCTTCCTTCCGCACGGTCGTCCTCGTGGCCGAAAGGTCGGACCCCGACTGGTCCTCGGTAAAACACATGGTACCGACTTTTTCGCCCTTCATGGCGGGGTAGAGGCAGCGCTCCTTCATCGCGTCGGAGCCGAAGCGGAAGACGAAATAGGTGCCCATGAGGATGTTCATGATCACGCTCTGGGCAAACCCGACCGAACCCCTCGCTATCTGCTCGTAGAAGATCATCGCCGTTACCGGGTCGGCGTTCATGCCCCCTATCTCCTCCGGGTACCGGAGTCCCAGGTAGCCGAGTGAGCTGAACTCCCGCCAGAGCTCCCAGGGGAACTCGTCCTTCTCGTCTATCTCCCTGGCCTTGGGCACGATCATGCGGTCGACCGTGTCGGTGATCGTCTTCTTGAAGAACTCCTGTTCTTCCGTAAGCGCGAAATCCATTAAACCCTCCTTATATAACGGCGCTCGGCCGGTTTCTTTTGAGCGTATCCCGGGCGATGAGCGTCTTCAATATCTCCGACGTGCCTCCGCCGAACAGGAGGAAGCGGGCGTCCCGGAAATACCTCTGCACCGGAAATTCCTCCGCTATGCCGTAGGCCCCGTGTATGCGGGTCACCTCGTCCGCCACGAAGCAGGCGGTTTCGGTCGAATAGAGCTTCGCCATGGCAGCCTCCTTGCCGGTGGAAGCCCCGCTGTCCCTGAGCCAGGCAGCGTAATACGTGAGGAACTCGGAGGCCTTGATGCGCATCTCCATCTCGGCGATCTTCTCCTGGATCAGCTCGAAGCTCCCTATGGTGCGGCCGAAGGCCTCCCGCTCACCGGCATACTTGAGCCCCGCCGCGAAAGAGGCTTTCGAGAGTCCCAGGCCGAGGCCCGCGATCATCGTCCTTATCTCGCCCAGTATATTATTTAGGTGCTCCGGTCCTTTCCCTTCCCGGCCGAGGAAATTCTCCTCGGGTATGCGGCACCCGTCGAAAATCAGCTCGGCCGTGTTCGCTCCCCGGGCCGAGATCTTCCCGATCTTCTGGCCCACGGAAAATCCCGGCGTGCCCTTCTCGACGAGAAAAAAACCGAGGCCGCCGAGCCTCTTTGCGGGATCGGTCGTCGCCGCGACCGTCACGAAATCGGCGACAGGGCCGTTCGTGATCCACATCTTTCTGCCCGTGATCACGTAGGTGCGGCCATCTTTTACGGCCCTCGTCCTGATCGACCCGAGGTCGGAGCCGCAATCGGGCTCGGTAAAGGCGATGGTGGCGATCTTCTCGCCCCGTATGGCGGGGATGAGGCATCGCTCCTTCTGCGCTTCCGTGCCGAAATGATAGATGAAATCCGTCCCCATGAGGCACTGCATGGTGACCACCGCGGCAAGCCCCATAGATACCCGCGCGATCTCTTCTGCCAGGAGCGTAAAGGTCACGCAATCGGCCCCCATCCCACCGATTTCCGCCGGATACCTGATCCCGTAATAGCCGAGCTTCCCCAACTTTCTGAAGACGTCGAGCGGGAATTCATCCGCCCTGTCGATATCTTCCGCCTTCGGCGCGAGACGGGTGAGCGTCTGGGACGCCTGCTCCCTGAAAAACCGCTGGGTCTCCGTCAGCCTGAAATCCACTCGATGGCCTATCCTTGTTTCCTCTTTAAATAACCTTTTTTGCCTTGAGCCCCTCGATCTGCTCCTCCGAGTAGCCGAGGACGTTGCCGTATATCTCACGGTTATGCTCCCCGAACCGTGGGGGGAAGGTCATCTTCCGGTCGTTCTCCTTGAGAAACGATGTCATGAAGGGCGGCGGCGCCATCCATATCTGCGTCTTCGTCGCCGGGTCTATTGCCGTGAGCATCGCGGCCTTTACGTAAGGGTCTTCCAGCACCTCTTGAATGGTATTGACCTTCGATATGGCGATCGTCGCCTTGTTGCACATATCGATCATTTCATCCGTGGTCCGAGTTTTCGTGCATGCGCCGATCTGCTTGTTCAGGTTCGTCACGTCGAGGATCCTGCCCTTGTTCTTCTCGTATTCGGGCCCGGCCAGTTTTTCGAAACCGGGCAGTTGGGTGAAAGAGACCCACTGCCGGTCGTTGCCCACTGCGATGTAGACGTACCCGTCCTTCGTCTCGTAGACGGAGACGGGCGCGAAGAACTCATGCGTGTTTCCCCGCCTGGTGATCTTGTTGCCGAAGGATTTCGTGAGCGTGGTGGCGACGGTCAGCCAGGAGGTGGTCGACATGAACATGGATACGTCGATCCTCTCTCCCTGGCCGGTGAGCGCCCGTTTACAGAGAGCCTTCATCACGAGTCCGTACGCGTGCTCGCTTGTCCCCATGTCGGGAAGGGGGATGCCGAGCACCTGGGGGTCCTCGCCCGCGTTCCCCGTCAGTTCCATGAGTCCGCTCCTCGCCTGGAGGATCGGGTCGTACGCCGCCTCGTTACTTTCGGGTCCGAACCCCGTGAGGCCCAACCAGATGATATCCTCCTTGACCGCCTTCAGGGTGTCGAAGTCTATGCCGAGCTTCTCGTAGTTCCGCGGAAGCTGGTTGGTGGCGAATATATCCACCTTCATCTTGACGATCATTTCCTTGAGAAGGGCCTGCCCCTCCGTCGACCCCAGGTCGAGGGTGAGGGCCTTCTTGCCCGAGTTTATGGCCAGAAAATATGTGTTCATCCGCTCCTCGCCGAGCCGGTTCTCACCGATCATCCGGTTCGGGTCGCCATAGACCGGGTGTTCCAGCCTGATCACCTGCATGCCGTCCATGGCGAGGCGATAGCTCAGATAAGGAAGCACGGTCGCCTGCTCGAGAGAGAGTATCGTCATATTTCTGAAAACGTCCATTACATCCTCCTCAGAAAGGTTTGTCCGCCCATTGCCGCCCGGCTGTTAAAGATTTCACTTGCCCCATTTTTAGGTTGACACAAAAACCTTATTGTTTGTACTATTATAGTGACACAAGCGGTATACTGTATACCATATTTGTCCAGTATAGTGAAAGCGGCATTTGTTTGTCAAGAACTTTTGGAAACGAGCAAGGCCGGGAAAACAGGAGGAAGAAAAAGATGAGATTGCCCCTCTTTCAATATCTCTCGCCCCGGAGCACGGAGGAGGCGCTGGAGATCCTGGACCGGTACAAGGGGAAGGTAAAGATTATCGCGGGGGGAACGGACATCATAAACCGCCTGAGGCAGAGGCTCATCGCTCCGCAGTACGCGATGAGCCTGAAAGGGGTTTCCGACCTGACGGGGATGAAAAAGAAAAAGGGACAACTCGTCATCGCGGCCGGCACGACGCTGAGGGAGATCGTCGAATCTCCGGACATGGCGGGACTCGTCGCCATTGCCGAGTCGGCCGGTCTCGTGGCCGCCCCTCCGATACGGAACATCGCTACCATCGGGGGCAACCTCCTGCAAAACACCCGGTGCCTCTATTACAACCAGTCCGAGCTGGTCCGGAAGGCGGCCCCGCCCTGTCTGAAACAGGGGGGAAAGACCTGCGCCGCCCTGAAAAGCGGGACGCACTGCTTCAGCGTGTATCAGGGCGACATGGCGCCTGCGCTCATCGCCTTCGACGCGAGCGTGGTGCTCAGAAAGGCCGGCGGATCGAGGACCATCCCTGTTGCGGACCTCTTCTCCCGGAACGGGAGACATCCGCTGACGATAGGGGACGACGAGATCCTCACCGATATCTTCGTGCCCGTCCCGAAAGGGGTCTACGGTTCTTCCTACAATAAGCTCAGGCTGCGATCCGGCCTCGAATACCCCCTCGTCTCCTCGTCCGCCTTCCTCTCGCTGTCGAAGGACGGCTTGATCGACCAGGCCCGTGTGGTGGTCGGGGCGGTGGGTCCCGCTCCCACGGTCGTGGGAGGGGCGAATGCGTTTCTCGTCGGGAAAAGGCCGGCGGAAGCAGACGTGGATGCGGCCGCCGAAAACGCGCTTTC
>PLSJ01000194.1 GCA_003165115.1 Syntrophaceae bacterium
CAGGCTTACCGGAAAGACACCCACAATCACCGACGTGATCATCGATCCGTTCGGCTTATATGGTGCAGGCCAAGTGGGCATCGTAAGCCGAGACATGTGGGTCTACGTCGGAGTCCCGCAATCCGTCAGTGATGGCGCCGATGATCCACAATCACCTGACCCACCAAGCGAATCGGCGTAGCAACAGTCCTGTACCGATAACGGGTATTCACCTCACACACATAGTTCCGTTTTGCAACCTTACGCACGGCATTTCACAAGAATCTTAAAGCACCGACACACGCCAGTAGGTGAAGGAGAGCGGCGGTCTATGATGCGTCCGACTGGCTTTCTTATGACAGTTTCCGAAGAACGAGCGAGGACCTGACCGCTGTCGCCGGGCAACGATTGCTTCATGATCGCCAGCCCCACCTCGATGAACAGGCCGGGCAGATCGAAAGGCCGTCGTGACGGCTCGGCGGCGCAAATTCGCCGTCCTCTTTATCAGAGATGGCAGGGATAGCATAGGCAACCTGGGGCACGTCATAAGTGATGAGCTGCCCTGCTTCACGACACCGCCTTTGCTGACAGCGAACTCCAATAGACCTCTCAGAAATATCTTGCTGTCAAAAGGAGTGGCGGAATTCTTGGGCACTCAACAACAAATGGACGGGCCGCGTGGTTCATTATTCCGCTTTTGGTTTCAGGGGCTGGTGACGGTCTGGTGACGGAAAAATAGGGGGCTCAAAAGCTGTAACTTATTGATATTATTGAAGGAATAGTGGCGGAGAGAGAGGGATTCGAACCCTCGGTACGGGTTTAAGCCGTACACTCGCTTAGCAGGCGAGCACCTTCGGCCTCTCGGTCATCTCTCCGTCTGGTCCATTATACTTTTTCACCCGCAAAAAATCAAACGTCCTTTTGGTTTTTCGGGGCAGTCGGGGCGGGAAACATCCTTCGGCGGCCAGGACGGAAAAGAGGGTCACGCCGTCCGCCCCTCCGCCATGATCCTCGCCAGCGTCTTCGCAAAACGCGCATTTTCGCGGCGTCCCCGCAAAGGCAGGCGGATAAGCTCACGGCCCCCCTCTTCCACGAAGACCTCGATCAGGATGTCCCTTTGCAGGAATCGTGACCGTAGGTCGGCCGCGGGCTTTTCGGGCGCGACAAGGAGAAAATTGCAGCCCGTGTCGATGAGCCTGATCCCCTTGATGCGGCTCAGCTTCGCGGTCATGTAAGCCTTCTCCCCCGCGACGAATTCCGCTGTCCTCTTACGAAAGCCTTTGTCCCGCAGCGAGGCGAGGGCGCCGGCTGCCGCGACCGTGCTCACGGGGCCGGGTTCCGCGACGCTGCGCACCAGGTCGAGCACCCGCCTGCCGCCGAGTGCATAACCGAGGCGCATGCCGGCGAGGGCATGAAAAAAAGAGAAGGTCCTGAGGATGAGCATGTTGGCTGAACCGATGGCCGCCTCCACGGGCGAATCCGTGCTCGCAAACCCGGCAAGCCCCTCGTCGATGACGAGTATCGTGTGCGTCCCGTTAACGGCGTCCACGATCTCACGAAGGAAGTCCGCCCCGGCGATCGTGCCGGTCATTGGATGGGGGCTGGGGATGAGGAGCATATCGGCGCCGGCGAGCGCGTGGATAAGACGCGCTGCATCCAGGGCGAATCCCCCGGCCTCGGGCAAAGCAAAGGGGACCGGCTCCACCCCGTGCCGCTCGAACAGCCGGGCGCGCCACGCGGGCAGCGGCGACGGCGCGAGGAGTTTCCCCGGCTTGACCGCGGCCAGGAGCAGATCGAGGATCCCGGTCGAGCCGTGACCGAAAAGGATGTTCTCCGGCGCGACGTGCTCCGTCCTCGCGATGAAGCCCCTGAGGTAGCGGGTCTGCCGGTCCGGTGGGAGCTGCGCCTCGCTCAACGCCTTTCTCATGGCGTGCTTCGCCTTGCTGCAAGGCCCGAGGGGGTTGGCCAGGTCTGTGAAGTCGAGGACCTGTCCGGTCGGGATGCCTTTTGTTTGCGCGTAATCGTAAATGTCCATGCAGTAGTATGGACTGCCCTTGAGACCGTCCGCAAGTGAAAAGGGCAGAGGAAGGGCATTATTTCCGGCCGGCCCGGTCCCTGGTGTGAGGGGTTGCCGTTCCGGGGTGCGCGACCGCGGATTGTCGTTGCAATGCCTTCTATCTCCAAACACCGACACTATTGTCGAAAAGGGTCCTGGATCTCGACATTTTGTGTGGTCCGTCGGCCGGGAGGGGGAGGCTGTTGTTTTCTGTTAACTGTGTGTTTCCGGGGGGCAAGGGCAGGCGCCGCGCTCTGGCACACGGGTTGCTTCTCCAAAGGGAGTGTCGCACGACGGGGCAAAGGGCCGACGGCCAAAGAAACGGCGCCCGAAGCCTCTTCCGCACGGTGTGCATAACATATTCCGGCAACGTGCGACCAAGGAGGTAGAAGGTCATGAAGAAAGAGGTCACTATTTGTTTCCGCACAAACGAAGGACTGCGCATCGCACTCGAAAAGACTGCGCATGAAGACCACCGCTCTCTCTCGTCGGCAATCGAGCTTATATTGATGGACTACCTGGCGAAGAACCAGCAGTTTCCGCACCAAAGGGAACGGCGGCAGATGGCGCTCAACCGGGTATTTATACCCACGATGTAAGAGGAATGGGGCAAGGACGGTTCGTTCACCGAAGTCCCGATTGGCTAACGACGAACGTTTGACCCGCGATAGTCAGACCGGCCGTCCTCGAACTGCGGCTGGAGTTCCTTGCCACCGAATACGTTACAGTCCCGTTGCCGGTGCCTGAATTCCCTGAACCGATGCTGACCCAGGACGGCACTTTCGACACACTCCAGGAACAACTGCCGCCACTGGCCGTCACAGATACCGTGCCGGCCCCGCCATTCGAATTGAAGGATTGGCTCTTGGGTGATATCGTGTAGGAACAGGTTGATGGCGGCGCGGTCCACGACACTTCATTGGAATAGCCACTCTCGTTTCCGGAACCGTCATAGTCCGTGACGGCGAAGCACAAGGGGGCGGTTAACCCCGCGAGGGTGTATTGGGTCACGTTGTGAACATCGATGTTTTGCGTATAGGTTCCGCTCGATGCACCCCAATATATCTTATACCCGGCCGGTGTAAAACCCGTCGGCTGGCTCCAGCCAAGCGCAACCTGGCTATCCGTGCTCGATACGATAGACAGATTTGCCGGTGACGGTGTCTGGTTCAGAGCGAAAGAGAATTGCAGGTCGTATGCACTGTTGCCGGTATAGTGACCATCCGGAAATGCCGTGTACATCCCGTAAGGATTGCCCTTCTGCACGGCCCTGGAGACGGACCCGCTTACAATGAGGTTGTATGCCTGCCCGTTCCTTAAGGTAATCGATTGTGGAAATGCATACGTTTGCCATCCTGGGTACGAGCCTGCGGAACCTGAACCCGATGCGAGGACCGTCCCGTGAGAGGTCTCCAGAATAAAGGTGAGACCACTGCCGGCGGCCGAAACGCTCGATACAACCTTGTCTCCCCCGCTGACGGTAAAGGCCTCCGTGGCGGGACTCTTTGTGATAGTCGAATCGACGTAGCCGGTGCCCTGGCTGTAGCCGTCTGTGTAGTGCACGTTGATCTCGGGGGTTATGTGCAGGTTCGTTTGCCAGTTAGGCCCGTTCCAGAGGGTCATTAAATTGGTGTCGGTGTAGCACGGCTGGACCGGAGATCTGTTCTTCTGTGTGTATATCCCGTCATAGGATACATAATTCGTGTTCGGGCGGGAATCGACATTCGTATACACGATATGGTAGAGCACACCCGCCGTCACCGAAACGGAGGGACTTACGTTGAACCATTGAATGACGGTTCCGGTCGCGGTCTTCTTCGGAGTTTTATCGGTTATGGTCCACAATACGGTATTTGACGGAAA
>PLSJ01000411.1 GCA_003165115.1 Syntrophaceae bacterium
GGTGAGGAGGCGTATTCGATCGCCATGACCATCCGGGAATACGCAGAAAGCTCGAAGCAGGACTACCGGCTCCAGATGTTCGCCACCGACATCGATGAATCGTCCATCATGCAGGCGCGCACCGGCTTCTTCCCCTTCAATATCAGCGCCGACGTGCCTGCGCCCCGCCTGGCAAAATTCTTCGTCAAGGAAGATACGGGCTTTCGCGTGAGGAAGGACATCAGGGAGATGATCGTCTTTGCCGTGCAGAACGTGACGAAGGACGCGCCCTTTACCAAGCTTGACCTCCTTTCCTGCCGGAACGTCCTGATCTACATGGAACCCGACCTCCAGGGCAAGCTTATAGCCCACTTCCATTACAGTCTCAAACCCGGCGGCGTGCTCTTCCTCGGCTCTTCCAAGTCGATCGGTCTTTCGACCGGCCTCTTCAGCACGATCGACAGAAAATGGAAGTTTTTCCGGGCCAAGCCGACATCGGGACACGCGGCGCACGGGCACGCGGCAGCCCTTCCGTGGTCGCCGGACTTCCTGCGTCCGGAGCATGCGGCCGCATCACTCCACGTGAAAAGGGTCAACCTGGAGGAGACGGCGCGCAGCGCCCTCCTTTCGGCCTTCGCTTCCCCCGCGATCATCGTCAACGAAAAGGGCGACATATTGTACATCCACGGCGATACCGCGAGGTTTTTGACGCCCTCCGCGGGCAGGCCCGCCCTCAACATCGCGAACATGACGCGGGAGGGCTTGCGCTTTCAAATGCGCTCGGCCCTCCTTGCCGCCGCCACTCACCTGCGGGACGCGGTCTATCGGAGTGTCCGCGTGAAGACGAACGGCGGCACGGAAAAGATCGATCTCGCCGTGAAACCGCTGCCCCGGACCGAGGAGGAAGAGCAGCTCTTCATGTTCACGTTCGAGGAGCCGCTGGAGCAACGCACCAATGGGGTGAAGGAAGGCGAAGGACAGGCGCAGGCTGGTGACGCGGGGCGCGCCTCCGAGCTGGAAAAGGAGCTTGCCTATACGAGGGAGAGTTTGCAGGCGACGGTCGAGGAGGCGCAGGCGGCCAACGAAGAATTGCGCTCTGCAAACGAGGAGATGCAGTCCACTAACGAGGAGCTGCAGTCGACGAACGAGGAGTTGGAAACGTCGAAGGAGGAGCTTCAGTCGGTCAACGAAGAGCTGACGACCGTCAATTCCGAGCTGCAATCGAAGATCGACCAGCTCTCGCGTAGCGAGAGCGAGATGAAGAACCTCCTCGACAGCACGGATATCGCGACGGTCTTCCTCGATGACAAACTGCACATAAAACGCTTCACCGCGTCGGCCACGAAGGTCGTCAGCCTCATCCCCACCGATGTCGGGCGGCCCATAGGCGACGTCACCGTGAAGATCGATCATGCCGCTATCGCGGAAAACGCACGCGGCGTGCTCGACCGTCTGCGCCCCTATGAGGCGGAGGTGCGGGCAAAGGACGACAGGTGGTTCCTCATGCGGATCGTGCCCTACAGGACGCTCGACAACGTGATCGACGGGGTTGTCATCACCTTCACCGACATCACCGGGTCGAAGCGGGCTGCCAGGGAAAGGGCGGAATTTGCCGAAAACATCGTCCGGACGGTGCGTGAGCCGCTTCTGGTCCTCGACCACGACCTGCGGGTGGTCATGGCGAACAGGGCCTTCCTCGGTCTTTTCCATGTCAGGAGGGAAGAGACCGAAGGGCGGGTCATCGAGGACCTTGGCCGGCATGAGTGGGATATCTCCTGCTCGAAGACCTTTTGAAGGACGTGATGAAGAACGACAAGGTTTTCGAGGATTTCCGGGTCGAGGCCGATTTCCCGCACGTCGGCCCCCGCGCCATGCTGCTCAATGCCCGGAAAATAAAGGCGGCGAGCGATGGGACCGGCTCCCTTATCCTCCTTGCCATGGAGGACGTCACCGGCCGGCCGGCTGGGGCGGACTCTGAAAAAGATGCGGGCACCCATCCGGACCGCGCCGGGGAGACCGATAATGCCGGACGATAAACACGCGAGGCTGGAATGGCTGCGCGAGCACCCGGAAGCCACGGGCAGCCTGTCCGCGGAAGACGCGCGGATGCTTCTCGAAGAGCTGAGTCTCCATCATACCCAGATGGAGACGCAAAACGACGAGCTGAAACGGGCACAGGAGATAATCGAAGACAGCCGGGAAAGGCTCTCCGACCTTTACGACTTCGCGCCGGTGGCCTATCTCACGGTCGGCCGGGAAGGCATGATAAGAGAGGCCAACCTCACGGCGGCGGCCCTGCTGCGTGTGCCGAGGCAGGAGCTTCTCGGCAGGACGCTGCTCTACTTCATCGCCGGGGAAAGTCGGGACGAGTATGCCCGGCACCACGGGAAGGTTGTCGGGGGCCGGAGGGATACGGCCGAGCTGCAACTGAGAAGGAACAACGGGGGCGTCTTTTACGGGCGGATCGAGAGCATCCCGGTCGAAGAGGGCGGCAGGGTCGTCTCGGTCCGTTCCGCCCTTATCGATATTACCGGGATCAAGCACGCGGAAGTTGCGGTGCGGGAGAGCGAGGAGAAGTACCGCGTGCTGGTCGAGAGCGTCAACAGCATCATCATACGTGTCGACAGCGAGGGTCGCGTGGTCTTCCTGAACGAGTACGGACAGCGCTTCTTCGGTTATTCCGAGGACGAGATACGGGGAAAGATGGTGGTGGGCACGATAGTGGCCCTCGAAGGCGCGGAGCGCATCGACGCGGCGACGCTCCTTTCTTACATGGCCGGGCACCCCGAGCGATACCGGGAGAACGAGATAGAGAACAGGCTGCGGAATGGGGGAAGGGTGTATGTTTCCTGGACGGTCAGGACCCTCCACGACGAAAAGGGCGTCCTCGTCGGGGCATTGGCCGTAGGAAACGACATCACCGAGCGGAAGAGGCTCGAAGAGCAGCTCCTGCACGCCCAGAAGATGGAGGCCGTGGGGACGCTCGCGGGGGGCATCGCCCACGATTTCAACAATATGCTGGCCGTTATCCTCGGCAACGCGGAGCTTGCCCTCGACGACTTGTTGGAGATCGACGGGCCGCGCCGGAACATCGAGCAGATCGTCATGGCGTCCAGGCGCGCGAGGGACCTGGTCAAGCAGATACTCGCCTTCAGCAGGAAGAACAACCGGGGGGAAACTCCCCTTAAATTATCCTCCCTCGTCGAGGAGACCTTTCAGCTCCTCCGCAGCACCCTTCCCACCACGGTCCGCCTGGACCTCGACGTCCGGACCGGGTCGGATACGGTCATTGCCGATCCGTCCCAGATGCAGCAGGTGCTCATGAACCTTGCCACAAACGCGGCATACGCGATGAGAAAGAAGGGAGGGGTTCTGACGGTCCGGCTGTCCGACGCCCTTGTGTCGCGGGACCGGCAGATACCGGAGGCGGACCTGCCGCCCGGCGCGTACGTATGCCTGAGCCTCCGGGATACGGGGACGGGCATGACCGGCGCGGTCCGCCGCAGGATATTCGAGCCCTTCTTCACCACGAA
>PLSJ01000436.1 GCA_003165115.1 Syntrophaceae bacterium
CAGGCTTGCCGCAGGAAGGTCCGCCTTCTGGGAAAGGTGGAAGAAGTCGAGGAGCTTCATCGCCTTATCGACCGCCGCCTTTTCGGCTTCGCAATATTTTCTCGATTGGAAGATCGCCGCGTGAGGCCCGTAACCGATCCGCCCGAGTATGGGCACCAGGACGTTCTTCAGGACCGTGAGGCTCGCAAACAGACGGATGTTCTGAAAGGTCCTCGCCATGCCGAGAGAGACCGCGTGGAAGGGCGCCATCCGCGTAATGTCCTTCCCGAAAAACTCGACCGTCCCCGAATCGGGTCTGGTGAACCCGGTCAGGAGGTTAAAGACCGTCGTCTTGCCCGCCCCGTTGGGTCCTATCAGACCCATGACCTCGTGCTCCCCGACGGAGAACGACAGGTCGTCCACCGCCTGCACACCCCCGAACCTTTTGCTCAAGCCCCTGACCACGAGAGTGTTCATGTCTTATCGATCCCGAGAAATTTCGATTCCTTCTGCGCGAACAGGCCGTAGGGCCGCAGCATCATCAGGATGATGAGGAATATCGGAATGAAGACCCATCTCAGCTCCAGTATCCCCGAAGGCAGCGCAATGCGCAGGCCCTCGATAAAGCCCACCCACAGAAGACCGGCGAAGATAGTCCCCGTGATGCTACCCATGCCCCCGACGATGACGATGACGAGGAAGTCTATCGACTTGAGCAGGTCGAAATTCGAAGGGTGGAGGAAGGTGTAGAGGTGCGCGTAGAGGCCGCCGGCGACGCCCGCCAGGAAGCAGCCGTAGCTGAAGGCCATCGACTTCATCCGTCCCGTATCGATGCCGAAGGCGGTCGATGCAAGCTCGTCGTCCTTGATACACTGCCAGAAGAGCCCGTATTTCGAGAAGATGAGGTTTCTCGTCACCACGATCAGGAAGACCAGGACCGCGAGGACAAGCTCCAGGTTCGTTATCCTGGGTATGCCGATAAATCCCCTCGACCCTCCCACCACGTCGGCCACCTTGTCCGAGTTGTCGAGGAGCACCCGCACCAGCATGCCGAAGCCGAGGGTCGCGATGGCCAGGAAGTCGTCCCGGAGCTTCAGTATGGGGACCCCTATCAGGTATCCTATGAGGCCGGAGAAGAGACCCCCGAAAAGCAGGATGGGCAAAAACGCATACCACGAGTCGACGGCCAGCGCGTGGGTCAGGCAGGCGGAGCTGTAGGCGCCGATGCCGTAGAAGGCGGCGTGCCCGAGGGAGAACTGACCCGTGTACCCGTAGATGACATTGAGGCCGAGGCTTGCGAGGATCATGATGAGGCTGTAAAGCACGACCTGCTGCACGTACTCCGTCGCAAGGCCGGACAAAAAGAGGGCTTTCAGCAGGATATAAACGACCGCGGAGATAACGAGGAACCGTCTCGCCCCCTTGAGAAAAGTCATACCTTCTCCCTTCTTTTCCCGAAGAAACCGTTTGGCCGAAAGAGGAGGACAAGAAGCAGGATGACAAAGATCACGCCGTCGCGCAGGGTCGACGAAAGGAAAGCGGAGACGAACACCTCCGAGACGCCTATCACCAGCCCCCCGACGACCGCTCCATGGACGAGGCCGATCCCCCCGAGCACGGCGGCGATGAAGCACTTGATGCCGGGCATGATCCCCATGAATACGTTGATCTGCGGGTAGGCAAAGCCGTACAGGATGCCGCCGAGACCGGCGAGGGCCGTCCCGACCGCGAAGGTAAAAGAGATGGTGGCGTCCACGTTGATGCCCATGAGGGAGGCCGTTTCCTGGTTGTGGGAGACAGCCCTCATGGCCCTGCCGTGCTTCGACCGGTAGACGAGCAGATAGAGCAGGAAAAGAGACGCCGCGGTGACGGAAAAAATGATGAGCTGGATATTGGTGATCGCGACGAGCCACAGGTCGTAGGCAACCACCTCGAAGGGCCGCGGAAAAGCGATGTAATTCGGGGTGAACATGCTGTTGAGGCTCAAGAAATACTCGAGAAAAAGCGAGACGCCCACAGCGGTGATGAGGAGCGATATCCTCGGGGCACCCCGGAGCGGCTTATAGGCCACCTTTTCCACCACGACTCCGAGAAGTGCCGTGACGGCCATGGTAACCACGAAGACCAGGTAGAGGGGCATCTGCCATCTGGCGATCAGAAAATAGGCAACGAAGCTGCCGAACATGAAGATATCGCCGTGGGCGAAATTTATGAGCCTCAGCACCCCGTAGACCATCGTGTAGCCGAGGGCTATGAGGGCGTAGATGGCGCCGAGCTGAAGGCCGTTGACGAGCTGCTGGAGTATGTAGCCGAAAACTTCCATGTCTGGGGCGCGGAAGAGGCGGAAGACCTTATCTTTACGGTCTCACCGTAGTCACGTACCTGGGGCCGTCCTTTTCCATTTTCAGTATGACCGCCGATTTGACCGCATCGCCGTTCCTGTCGAAGCTGATGACGCCCGTGACGCCCTGAAAATCCTTGAGCTGCGACAGGGCCCTGGTGAGCTGTTCCGGCCCCGGCGTCTTCAGCTTGTCCAGCGTCTCCAGGAGTATCATGGCCGCGTCGTAGGTAAGGGCCGCGAGGGCATCGGGCACGCTTCCGTGTTTTTCCTTGTACCGTGCGATGAACCGCTCCGCTACCTTGTCCTTCCGCTCGGGCGAGTAGTGGTTCGTGAAGTACCCGCCGACGATCGTATTCCCCGCGATCTTGATAAGCTCGGGGGAATCCCATCCGTCGGTGCCTACGAGCGCGCAGTTTACCGCCTTCTCCCGGAGCTGCCTCACGATGAGACCGGCCTTGTTGTAATAATCGGGGATAAAGACCATCTCGGGCTTTTTCATGCGTATCTTTGTCGTAAGGGCCGAAAAATCGACGTCGTCCTTCTGGTAGGATTCGTACGCGACAATCGACCCCTTGCCCACCTCGAAGGTCGACCTGAAGACCTCCGCGAGGCCCCTCGAATAGTCATTCCCCACGTCGTAGAGGACCGCGGCCGTCTTCACCTTCAAATCCCTCAGCGCGAAAGCGGCGGCCACGCGTCCCTGGAAGGGGTCGGTGAAGCACGCGCGGAATACGTAGGGCTTCCGCTTGCCGTCATAGACCGTGACCTTCGGGTTGGTCGCCGCCTCCGTTATCATGGGTACCTTGTACTTGGTGGCGATCTCGCTCACGGGTATCGAGACTTTCGAGGTGAGAGGGCCGACGAAAGCGATCACCTTATCCTGGGTAATCAGCTTCAACGCACCGTTCGCGCCTTCGGTCGGGTCGTTCCTGTCGTCGACGATAAACGGGCTGATCGTATATTTCCCGGTCTTCGCGTAATCTTCGAGCGCGATATGGAAGGCGTTTCTCGACGACTCACCGAAGGTCTTCACATCGCCGGTCAAAGGGCTGATCAGTCCTATCCTGATCGTCTCTTTGGCCCCCGCGAGGCCCGTCGCAAGG
>PLSJ01000151.1 GCA_003165115.1 Syntrophaceae bacterium
GATCGGCTCGACCGAGCTGTACGGTCCGAACAAGGTGAATGCATCCACGGCCACCTTTTTCGGTGTCGGCGTGCCTATCGAGACCGCAGGCAAGAGGGGCAGACGGATCGATACCGCGAAAAGCAGCGTGAAGCTGACCGAGGCGAACATCGCCGCTTTCCTGCACGACCTCGAGACGCAGTCGGCGGCCGGTTTCATCGAGGCGTGCCGGACCAGGGAGGCCCTTATCCGCAAGCAGTCGAGCCTGAAGGCGTTCCAGGAGGTGGTGCGCCTGAACGAGGCGCGCCTGAAGGCGGGTGATATCGGCATGCTGGAGCTGCGGCAGTCACGGGTGGAAGCCGAACGCTTTGCGGCGGACGTTACCTCCGCGGACGCGGACGCGCAGGCCGCCGAGATCAACCTCTCCGCCCTGCTCGGCGAGCGGTTTGACGAGGTCTTCCCCGGAAGGCGGGTCGATACTCGCCTGAAACGGGAACCCCTCGGTCTCGACCTGCCGGACCTGATCCGGCAGGCGTTGGAGAAGCGTGACGACATCTATGTCGCCAGGGCCGCGGTAAAGAACACCGATGAGGCCCTGCGTCTCGCCCATGCCAACCGGTGGGTGGACCCCACGGTGAACGTCGGCCTCACGAATACCCCGAAGGTAGCCCCGATTTACGATACCGGCGGTAACGTGGTAAATTACCCCGCGGACCGGTCGCTGGCTCTCGGCCTGACCGTCTCCGTCCCGATCCCTTTCTCGCGCCTGCAGAGAGGTGAGCTCGTCCAGGCGGAGACGGCCGTCAGGCAGGCGAAGCTTCAATTGTCCTCCGTCATCCTCAAGGCGGAAACGGAAGTGCGGGCCACGTATACGCGGTACCGGGCGGCGGTCCTCAACGTGCAAAGTTACGTCGAACGGTCGTTGAAGGATGCCGACCAGACCCTCGAAGGGATGAAACGGAGTTATCGGCTGGGTTCGGCCTCACTCCTGGAATTGCTGAACGCTCAACGCACCGCGGACGATGTCTATCTCGGGTACCTGCAGTCCGTCGCGGACCTCGCCAATGCCACGGCCAGGCTCCAGTTGAGCGTGGGAATGACGCCCGACCTGTAAAAACCACATCCGCACGTCCGCGCCTTTCACCATAACACCCGGTCCGGGAGACGCGCCGAAGACTGCCGAACCGGTCAATAGGCACTATATTCATCTCTGAGGCACTGTCCCGATCCCTTCCGCAACGACGGCTTGTATAAGGAGAGGCCCTGAAACCATCACCGTGGCGGTTTCCCGCGATCCTCGCGGCGTTCCTGACCGCGTGCGTCTGGCAGGGCGCCCTTCTGGCGACGCTCGGCCTGGGGCTGCTTGTCTTCGGTCTTATCGAGTCGCCCGGCAGGGGCTCGGGTCATATCGCGTTATTCTGCGCGGCCGGTCTCGCCCTCCTCGCCCTGTTCGTGATATGGGAAGCCTGCTCCCGCTCCCCGATGATGCCCCTTGCGCTCTTCCGGTCGAGGGACTTCAGCGGCGCAAGCCTCGTGACCCTCTTTCTTTACACCGCGCTCGTGGGCGCCCTCTTTTTCCTGCCCTTCAACCTGATCCAGGTGCAGGGGTATTCGCCGACGGCCGCCGGGGCCTCACTGCTGCCTTTCATCGTTATCATGTTTCTTTTGTCACGGTACGCGGGAGGGCTTCTCCCCAGATACGGCGCGAGGCCCCTTCTCACGGCGGGCCCGCTGATCGCCGCGTGCGGATATGCGCTTCTCACGCTGCCCGGCGTGGGCGGAAGCTACTGGCGGACCTTCTTCGTCCCCGTGTGCGTGCTCGGACTCGGCATGGCCGCGAGCGTCGCGCCCCTGACCACCACGATAATGGGCACGGCCGGCGTCGCATCGGGTATCAACAACGCCATATCCCGTGTGGCGGGGGTGCTCGCCGTCGCGCTTTTCGGCGTCATTCTGACCCATGCTTTCGGCTCGCACCTGGACCGGAGATTATCGGCTCTCGACCTCGACAACAATATCCGGCAGTCGATCGACGCGCAGAAAATGAGACTGGCGGCGATAACCGTTCCTTCCGGCACGCCTCCCCGGCTGGCCGCCCGCATCAGGGGAGACATCTCCGAGTCCTACGTGGCCGGGTTCAGGTGGGTCATGGCCGCCGCGGCCATACTGTCGGTCCTGAGCGCCCTCAGCTCGTGGCTCATGATCGCCCCGAAAGGACGACAATGAACGGGCGATCGGCCCTTTCACTCTCTAGAACGACTACATCCCGAAGGAGTAGACGATATGTTTTCATGACCGCGCAGGGAATGTTCAGCCTCTTGAACCATTCGACCCAACCCTTCAGCATGTCCGGTGACCCCACTTTCCTGCTTGCCTCGAAGAAGGGGGTGTGGCACAAACAGGGGTGCAATTATTACCGTTATCTATCGTATGATGTCCGGGGAGTGCACACAGAAGTGTCGAAGGCCGCCCGGCGGACGAACAAAAATGTCGCCGGCGGGCCCTCATCGTGCGCGCGATCCAGGCGGCTAAAAGAGGGACTACCGCCCAGGGCAAACGCATTTGGACTATGCCCCGTCATTGGATGGAACCTTCAAGTATCTTGCCGAGA
>PLSJ01000116.1 GCA_003165115.1 Syntrophaceae bacterium
CTCTTGAGACAAGAGAACTCAAAAAGAAGGAGCATCAAGACCAAACGTCTCAGGGCCGGGTGGGATATGGACTATCTCGGCAAGATACTTGAAGGTTCCGTCCAGTGACGGGGTATAGTCCAAATGCGTTTGCCCTGTCCCAGGCGCCCCCGCCGTTGACAAGCCGCCCCCTTTGCCCGTATGCTATGCGCGATGCCGGCATTCCCGAGAATAAAGCTTATTATCTTCGACCTCGACGGCACCCTTGTCGACACCGCGGCCGACATGGCCGACGCCATCAATGACGTGCTCCCCCGCGACATCCCCCCTGTCACGCTTGAGGAGGCACGGGCCGTGATGGGCGCAGGCGACGATACGCTGGCGAACAGGCTCAGCCGGGAGACGTCGGGTTTGGATCAGCGGTAGTTTGGGAAGAGGTTCGCAGTCGCATATGCCGCCCGCCTCTCCGGTCATACAAAGCTCTATCCCGGTGTGAGGGAAACCCTCACGAAGCTGTCGGCATGCTCGAAGGTGGTGCTCTCCAACAGGAAGATCGCCCTCGTCCTGCCGGTGCTCGAACGGTTCAAGCTCCTCCCGTATTTTTTGGATGTCATCGGCAGAGATTCAGGGACGGGGGTGAAACCGAGTCCCGACCCGGTCCTCCACGTGGTGGGCCGGTTCGCGGTAAAGCCGGATGAGACGATCATCGTCGGGGATTGTTTCAATGACATCGATGCCGGACGCGCGGCAGGCGTGCGGACCGTCGCGGTAACCTATGGATACGGGGTCGATCGCAGTTTTATCGACCGCGCCGATTTCGTCATCGACAGGTTCTCCCTGCTCCTCCAGGTGGTCGCGCGGCTCGATTGCCCCGACCCCGTCAAGCCCTGATCCTCACCCCCCCGGCCGCCAAATCTGCTACACTATAGACATGTCCGGTTTCTTACCCATGTCGAAAGAGGAAATGAAAGAGAGGGGCTGGGACGTCCTCGACGTGCTCCTGGTCACCGGCGACGCCTACGTGGACCACCCTTCGTACGGGACCGCCGTCATCGGAAGGGTGCTGGAGGCCGAGGGCTACCAGGTGGGAGTCATCGCCCAGCCCGACTGGAGGAGCGTTCAGGCGTTCACGCGCCTCGGCGCGCCCAGGTTATTTGTCGGCATCACCGCCGGCAACCTCGACTCCATGGTCTCAAACTACACCTCACATAAGAAACCACGCCTCCGCGACGCCTATTCCCCGCATGGCACACCGGGCTTGCGCCCCGACAGGGCGACGATCGTCTACGCCAACCGCGTGCGCGAGGCCTTCGGCCGCATTCCCGTCGTTCTAGGAGGGATCGAAGCGAGTCTTCGGAGGCTCGGCCACTACGACTGGTGGGATAACAAGGTGCGCAGGTCGCTCCTTCTCGACGCGAAGGCCGACATTTTAGTGTACGGAATGGGGGAGGCGCAAGTATTAGAGATCGCCGCGAGGCTCGGCCGCGGCGACGACCTTGCAGGCATACCGGGCACGGTCATCGCCGCGAGGACCGCTCCCCTTGCGGACGACGTGCGGGAAATCCCGTCCTGTGAGGCGGTCAGGGACGACAAGGACGCCTTCAACGAAGCCTTCACCCTCATCCTGCGGAACCAGGACCCTTACCGGGGGAAAGTGCTGGTCCAACGGCACAACGACCGTTTCGTGATACAGTTTCCTCCGGCCGCGCCGCTCACCGGGGATCAGCTCGACGCCATCTACCGGCTGCCCTATTCGAGGATGCCCCATCCCTCGTATGGAGACGAGCGCGCCGTTCCCGGCTTCGAGACGACCCGGTTCTCACTCATATCGCATCGCGGCTGCTGCGGCGCATGCAGTTTTTGCTCCCTCTCCATGCATCAGGGAAGGATCATCCAGTCGAGGAGCGTCGAATCCGTCCTCCGGGAAGCACGGCTCGTCTCCGAAATGAAAGGGTTCAGGGGCACGATCACCGACGTGGGCGGGCCGACGGCCAACCTCTACCAGGCCCGATGCCCTTCCTGGACAAAGACGGGCGCCTGCGCGGAGCGGGACTGCCTCACACCAGAGAAGTGCGAACGCCTCAAGACAGGCTATGGAGAAGCCCTGAGGCTCTACCGCGCGATCATGGGCCTGCCGAAGGTGAAGCACATGTTCCTGGAGAGCGGCCTGCGCTACGACCTGCTGGCTCGGGATGACGCGGCCGCTTATTTCGAGCACGTATGCCGCCACCACGTGGGGGGCCAGATGAAGGTCGCGCCGGAGCATTCGGCGGACCGGATGCTCCGGATCATGAACAAGCCGGGTTTCCCCGTGTACGAGCGCTTCGTGGAGCGTTTTAACAAGCTGCGCGAAAAGACGGGAAAAGACGAATATCTCGTCAACTACTTCATCAGCGCCCATCCGGGGGCCACGCTCAAAGACGAAGCGGCCCTCGCGTCATACCTGAGGCAACACGGCATGAGGCCCGAGCAGGTGCAGGATTATACGCCTTTGCCCCTCACCTTATCCGCCTGCATGTACTACACCGAAAAGCACCCCTTCACCGGGGAGAAACTCCACGTCGCCAAATCTTTCACGGAGCGCAAGGCGCACCGGGCCTGCATCCAAGGCGGCCCGCCCCCCAAACGCGAGGGCCGGGCCGCCGAAACCCCGAATCCCCGCCCACACCGGAAACCCCTGAAATTGCCGCGCTGAAGGCGACCGGTCGCCGGTGCGCCCGGCATCACGAGCCGAACAAAGTCTTGAGTCTCATGAGTAGTGTCAGGTTCCCTTCGACCCTGTACTTCCCGGCCATGAACGCCGCTTGACCGTCCATCTCCCCTTTCGATATGGCAAGCCAGACGTCCGCCGGTGATTTGATGGTGACGTCGGGTTTCGCGGCCGGCCCGTCCGCGTACGTGCAGCGGCCGTCCGCAATGCTCAGGTGAGCGGTAAAATTCTCCTGGCCGCTGATCTCGAACTGATAGACCGCCTTCAATGCCCCGACCGCCTCTTTCTTGAACCCGAAGGGCATCATCCCGAGCAGCTCCCGGCAGGTTGCGGCCGACTTCGCACCTGCCGGCCTGTCCGTAGCTTTTTGCGCCTTCGCCTTGCCCGTCTCTTTGGAGATCATGCCCCGTATCCATTCTTTACGGGGCGTATCATCGACGGACGGGACGGCGAAGCCCTGGTCCACATAGGCCCCGAACCCGTCAAACAAGCCTTTTTCCTGCCAGTGCCTGTAGTCGTCGGGCATGAAACCTTTCTGTCGCTCGACGAAGTCCTTCATGAAAAGATAGAAGAATAGGTCGTTTTCCGTGGCGGGGTACCGCCGCTTTTCCTTGATGGCCCTTGCAAGGTCCGAAGCCATGTCCTTCGCCCTCGCCTCGACGAGGTCGATCCCCATAAATGCGCCTGGGGCGACCGCTATCGCCGTGAGGCTTCCTATCGAAAAAGCCCCATATGCCCTGAGCGTGCTCCCCAGGTACTCCGCGACCGCCGTTTCCCCCATCCCGCCGGATACGCTGATCGCCATACCCGGTTTCCACGTGGCGCGCGGTTTGTGGCCGTAAGCCACAGAGCGGTCGATAAATGTCTTCATCTGGGCCGTGACGTGCCTGAAATAGACGGGCGAGGCAAGAATCACCCCGTCCGCGCCGAGCATCTTCCCGACGATCTCCGCATGGTCGTCCTGTCTCCAGCACGTGCCTTTCTCCATGCATACCGCGCACCCGACACAGTATTCGATGCGCTTGTCCGCCAGAAAGACCTCTTCAAGGTCGATCCCCTGATCTTTGAGGACCGGCTCCATCATCCGCAGCATGAGGCTCGCGTTGCCTATGGCCGCGTGCGGCGAGCCGTTGACCGCGACCACTTTCAATCGGTTCGACATAACTTCCTCCTTTTCGGTTCTTGAGCTTATTGCCTGAGCGGAATCTCCACCCGTCACTTCCGGGCCGCCCGCAAGGGGCACGACGCCGGCCTTTTGCTGATAATATCCGGGATACCTCTTGTTTAGCACCACTCCGACGAATCGCATGAAAAGCAAGGGCAGGACCATCTGACTCGCAAGGACGGTGAGCGGACCCCTGTGCAGGGAGAGCAAACCCGGCACGAGGGCGATAATGGCGCAGACGATAAAGATGCCTGCCCACATCAAGGTCATGTTCCGGTTGATCCGCCTGAAAATATCCGTCCCCCAGACGGCGGGAGGCGTCGTCCTTCGCGCAAAGTATTCGGTGAAGTATTGCTTCCCGAAGAAGGCGGGAAAGAGGGTTATCGCGGCCAGGCTCCCATAGAGGACAGCGGCGGGGTTTGATGCCGTTTCGGCCCCGAGGCTTGCCGGCAGGGCCCAGCAGGCCAGGGCAAACGCATTTGGACTATACCCCGTCACTGGACGGAACCTTCAAGTATCTTGCCGAGATAGTCCATATCCCACCCGGCCCTGAGACGTTTGGTCTTGATGCTCCTTCTTTTTGAGTTCTCTTGTCTCAAGAG
>PLSJ01000007.1 GCA_003165115.1 Syntrophaceae bacterium
GGAGGGGTGACATGGAGGGGTGACAAAAAGCACCTTAAAAAAAATATTTAACAAAAATTTAACTGTAAAAATCTCTCAAGTAGTGACCTTTCGCAGGCTTGTGCGAACAGGATGGCTATCCGGCCAATGCCGGTCAGCAATCGACGGCTGGTTTTTCGGGGTCCGCCATCAGCGGTCGCATCGACCCCTTTGTCCGCAATCCTCAGGGATCACTGTTCTTGCATCCCTCGAAGAACTCCCTTCGCCTATCCGGTGCATGACGTCAACGGCGGATCAATCATAGTAGACGGAGGTAATAGGTAGATAGGAGCGATAACTGGGTTACCACTCAGGGCTCAATAACGCACAGTGAACCGCAACGTTTTGCCGTTTGCCGCTCGCTCCCGGTTGGCAACAGGCGATCAAAACGCCTGGCGTGGCGCAATTCTACTTGACCGAGGGAGGTAGCCGTGGAAGACATCAAAGAAAATCCGGACCTCGAAAATCCCGCTTCTGGCGAAGATTCTTCTCCTCCTCTAAAGAAGACCCTTGTAATCACCAACGATTGGAACGAATTCATGAAATGGGCGAATGAAGAATTCAGGTACGTAAACTTCGGGTATGAATCGTCACATTGGGTAGTAACGGATTTGCCGGACGGCGTTGCCGTGCTCGCCCACCCCATCGGACCTTTCCTGGCTGCCTTCTATGACAAGAGCGATCCCCGCACATACCCTGAGTACCACGCCCTGCTTTCGGATCTGCCCCTTTTTCCCGACCATATTGACTGCCAGAAAGGGAAGACTTTTGGCGCCCACATAATGGAGACCTTTCTGAACAGGGAAGGCATCGAGGACGTGGTGGTGGCGCTCAGCCCGGACGGCGACCAGGAATTACTCTGGCGATCCCTTTTGCCGCTGCTCGGCAATACCAAGCCTGTTCGCAGATTTTCTGGAGAGCCTAATCCGGAAGCCTCCTTTCCCGTCTATCCTCCCGGGGTGTATGACGCGCTGTATAAAGCGGCGTTGACGCGCAACATTATCGATAGGCTCATCACGTACAACCTGAGTCAGGGTCTTCAGCTGGCGCTGGGCGAGTCGGTCTTCGTGAATCGGGTACAGATGAGCGCCCTTGGCTGCATAGCGGAAAGGGAAGAAGAAATCGAACGTTTCTGCTCATAGGAGAAGCTTGACGTTTATATGGAGATCAAGGCAGAGGACGGCACGTACGTCGGACAGTGGATCATCGGTCCCGAACATCCGGCGCGCGACGAAATAGGCAAGTCCCGCGGCTTTCTGGAAAAGCCGTGGCCCCGAAAAGACATCGCACGACAAATCCTTAAGCAGGAAATGGTCGAAGGGGGATCGATCAATTCCGCTGACGGGAAAAGATCGTGCAGTCCCGAAGTGCTTCTCAAGCAGCTGCAACAGCTCCCATTCGCCAACATGGCTTTCTCGCCTGCGCGTTACGGCAGGAGATCAGGCCTGTGCCCGAGCGGTGCAACGAGAGCTCCCTGCACGAGTCTGTGTTGGATCTTGAGGACTATATCACAGAACAATCAGCCGTCTCCGGACTGCCCCGTCGGGCCCTGGAGTCTCTGGTCGAGTACAGAAAACCTTATGCTGGCCCCATGAGTCTTGTAAGAGGCAAGTGCCTGAAGAGCTACAGCATGGGATACATGCTCACGGGCAAGGGGCGAAGGTTGGCGGACTCCTTGAAGGGCCTGGAGATCGTCGATCCGACGTACACCGCGAGAATCAGCAAGGAACTCATAAAGTTAGCCGTACGCGAGTCAAGCTCGCCGGAGGCCTTGATCGAAACGGTCAAGGAGGACCTCGGAGCCTTCGTGGAAAGGCTGAAGGAAGTACACGAGGTGTTGTTCAACCTATAGCTTCGTTTGTGTAGATTAGCCGTAGCACCGCACCATCTTGACCGCTGTCGAACCTTGCTGTCTTGCGGCCGGCCTTGCCCTGCCGGTCCATGAGGTGTATAATCTTACAGGTAAGACTGCACGGAGGTGCGAAATGGCAAACATAGCAACAACAAAAATGTCTTCGAAGGGCCAGGTGGTCATCCCGGAGGAGATCCGGAAGCGCCTCAACCTAAAAAAAGGATCCCAATTCGTGGTCGTAAGCGAGAAGGATGTGGTGATATTGAAAGCCATATCTCCGCCATCCATGGATGAATTCGACGCTTTGATCGCTGACGCGCGTAAGAAAGCGAAAGAAGTCGGCATGAAGCGATCGGACATTGAAGCAGCCATCGCAGATGTTCGCGGCCGTAAATGAGGATCGTCCTCGATACCAACGTCTTCGTTTCCGGCGTATTCTTTTCCGGACCCCCTTACCAAATCCTCAGGGCTTGGCGGGACGATCAATTACGACTAGCGGTTTCCAGAGAGATACTCGACGAATACCAAAGGGTCGGGGAAGCGCTTGCCGTCAAATTCCCTGGCATTCACCTCGATCCCATCCTTGAACTGGTCGCCTTGAAGGCAAAGGTTTTCCCCTCCCAGCATCTCCCAGCATCTCCCAGCATCTCCCGGCGCCTCTGTGCGATGACCCGGATGACGACAAGTTCTTTGCCTGCGCCCTTGCCGCCAAAAGTAGGATAATAGTCATCGGAGATAAACACCTTCTAAGAGTGTCAGGCTTCCGTGCCATCCGGGTCTTAAAACCCCGCGACTTCGTCGACGCTTATTTAAAGAAGACCCAAAAGAAGTAACACCGGGGAACCGAACGGTCCATCCGACGCCTCACGAAATGTCAGACCAGGAGGTCCCCCAAACTGGCCGAGGAGCTGAACTTGACGCGCGAGTCATCCCCGCAACCATCCCGCTTGCTAAGGCGGACTGCTTTCATAGGAAGGCAGGGCGAGGGACAACCTAGCGGCCGCCTCATCCGCTGAATCGGCAACTATTCGCAACCGGGTTTGGGACAATCAACAACCTGTCTGCATCATAGCTCGGTTCGGACCCCGCCGCACCCCTGAAGATCCTCCGGCTATGCGGATGCTATACGCCCAGGTAGTGCCGAGCCATCGAGCGCCGCTCGTGCCCGAGGTCGCGGGTGATTATCCTTTCTACTTCTTTGTCCGTCAGCCCCTTCCCCTCCAACTTCTTGCGCAGCTCCTGAGCATAGTTCGCCCTGAACCCGTGGGCGCCGCCGTACTCATCACCGAGGGAGCGGCACGCCACCTTTACATCGGCCTGATAAGGGCTATGGCGACGCCGGCAGTATTGCTGCCAGTCGATTCCCTTTGAGAGCTCGTCAAGCCTCGTCATGAGGTTCTTTATCTCTCCCAACTCGTCGAGGCGGTACGAGAAGTCGAGCATGCGCGTTTTTCCGCCCTTGCCCTTGATCGATATTGCATCTTCCATGATCTTCATGCCCCGGGACCTCGTGGATCCTCGCGCCGGTCATGTGCTCCAGCTTGGCGATGACCTCGGAGAGACCACTCCGTTTGGCGATCTCACCGATGAGCTTCGTCGGGTTGTCGAATGCGTGGATTGATCCGCCCTCTTTGGCGAGGTACTTGAACCGGGAATAGTCGCCCGACAATTGATCCCGGAGATCGTGCCGGCCGCAGACGTGGAAGAACTTCTGGAGGGCGCAGACGTTCGTCTGGACCGTGTTTCTCAATACCTCCCGCACTGCGATCTTTTCCATGAGGAAGCCTTTCACCTCGTCGTAGGTCAGCTTGTGAAGCCTCGTTACCCCCTTCTTCTGACAAAACTGCACGAATTCTTTGGCTATGCCCATGTACCGGTCGAAGGTGCTGAAGGCGTGGATGAAAGTTGACAGTTCCTTCCTGGGCCTCGTCAACTCCCTCCGGCTGATGCCGAGCCCTATGCGAGCGATCCTTGCGTAAAACTCAAGGGCGTAGGTGAGTCCCGCCTTGGGACGAAGGGTCCCTATCGCTTTGAGTTCATTGAGTATCTTCTCCCTGGTCTCTTCTTTCATTGTCCCCTCCTTGCTTTGGGTAGACCTCTCCCGTCAATCCGTTCAGGCGCGATGCAAACGTGG
>PLSJ01000061.1 GCA_003165115.1 Syntrophaceae bacterium
GCACGAGCTCAAGACGCCGCTGGCGGTGATCCAGGGGAACGTGCGGGTGCTCCGGCGCAGGCTGGAGCAGCTCGTCAGCGAGGATATCTACAAAGAGACGCTCAAGGCCATGGAACGGAACCTGGAGCGGCTTTTTCATATGCAGAGGGACACGGACGAAATCCTGACGNNGGACCTGGGAGAGGTTTCGCCCGAAATCGACTCGTGCCTGCAGGGCCTCAAGGATTGGGTGGGCAGCCACATGACCCGCGGCACGGGCGCGTTTCAGCCCATCGAGCTCTACATGTTTCTGGCTCAGGCGGCGGACAGAGGCAGGAGCCGTGGGGCCCACCGGCACATCGACGTGCGGATGGAAGGCGTGTATGGCATCTACATATCGATGGACCCCGCGATCCTCCGGGACGTCATCGACGGTCTCGTGCGAAACGGCATCGAAAACACCCCCGACGGCGGGAGCGTGACCATATCGCTGGAAGAAAGGGGCGAGCAGGTCCTCGTACACGTGACCGATACCGGGGTGGGCATCTCGGAGGAGAACCAGCAGTACATTTTCGACGGCCTTTTCCACGCGAAAGACACCGAGCTTTACGCGTCGCGGTTGCCTTACGAATTCGGCGCGGGCGGCAAAGGGCTCGACCTCCTCAGGATGAAGGTCTACGGGGAGCGCTTCGGCTTTTCCCTTTCGATGAAGAGCACCTGCTGCCGCCACCTGCCGGGGGAACGCGACGTCTGTCCCGGCGACATCGCCGACTGCCCTTACTGCAAAATCACCGCCGACTGCGACGAATCGGGCGGCACCACGTTCACCGTCACCTTTATGAAGGGCCATGACAAGGAAATCCCCCAGGCCCCGCCACTTTAGATCTTCCGCCCTCCCTGACATTGTCCCGTTGCACACTTAATTACGCGCTGCTTCCTCCGATAATATCACTAGCCGAAACGAAAGGGGCGAACGACCACGTAAGGGGGCGGATAATGAACGTAAGAAATCTGAGATCGGTCAGTATCAGCAATAGGCTTCACCTCGGGCTCGGCCTCATTATCGGTTTCATGGCAATCCTGACGCTGACGGGCGTCTGGGGCTTGGGCACCATGAACGGCAAGCTCGAAAGGATACTCCAGGTCAACGAGCACAAGATCCAATTGGCCCAGAACGTAAAAGCCTCGATAGGCGAGGTGGAAAAAAGTTTCTTGTCCACGCTGCTCATGAAGGACGAGAGCGTCACGAAAAAGGAGCGGCAGAATACCGAGGAGGCGCGGGCCGCCTACGCCGCTTCCCTGGCAGGCCTCGAGAAGCTGGAGGATACAGGGAAGGGAAAAGAGATCATCGGCAACATCAAGAACAATTTCGAGATCGCCCAGAACGCGCTCTCCAGGGCGCTGGAGCTTTCGGCTGCCGGCGGCAGCCAGCAGTCGTCGACGCTGGCGGCCTCGGCGCGCGACGTGATAGCCCAGGGCGTCACGTCGGCCGAAGATATGGTCGTCTACCAGCAGGAGCAGGCAGAGATGATGGCGAAAAATGCGCGGGCGACATATGTGAAAACCCGCTATTTTCTCCTGATACTTGGTGCCGCCGTCTTTGTCTTCGCCATATTCCTCTCTTCCTTCCTGGCGAAGAGCATTACGGGACCCTTGAGCGAAGGCGTGCTCGTGGCCCGGAAGATCGCCACGGGCGACCTCACGGCCCACATCGACGCGACGGCGAGGGACGAGGTGGGACAGCTTATGGCCGCGATGCAGAACATGCTGGAGGGCCTCCAGCGCATTATCGGCGAGGTGAAGACCGCATCGGGCAACATGGCCGCGGCGAGCCAGCAGCTCAATGCAAGCTCGGAGACGGTGTCGAGAAACGCGGGAGACCAGGCGGGCAGGGCATCGCAGGTTGCGACGGCTTCCGAGGAGATATCGCAGACGATCCTGGACGTCGCGAAAAATACGTCGAGCATCGAGACTTCCGCGACGGGTACGGTGAAACTGGCTCGCGACGGCGAGGGCGTGGTGGAGAGGTCGGTGGAAAAGGTCAGGGCGATCGCGAAGACCGTGGCCGATTCGGCGGAGCTGATAAAGCTCCTGGGCGAGCGGTCGAACCAGATAGGGGCTATCATCAACGTGATCAACGAGATAGCCGACCAGACCAACCTCCTGGCCCTCAACGCGGCCATCGAGGCGGCGCGTGCGGGAGACGCGGGAAGGGGCTTTGCCGTGGTCGCCGACGAGGTGAGAAAGCTTGCGGAAAGGACGGGCAGCTCCACGTCAGAGATCGGCGGCATGATTAAGGCGATCCAGGGCGAAGTCCGTCAGGCCGTCCTGTCCATGGACAACATCACGAATGAAGTCAAAACGGGCGTGGACCTGTCCGCCCAGACCGGGGACGTGCTGCGCGGCATCATCGAGGCGGTGGAGCAGCTCCACATGATGGTGCAGCAGATAGCCTCGGCGACGGAAGAGATGGCGTCGACGTCGGACGAGATCAACAAGGATATAGAAAGCATCGCCGCCTCGTCGAGAGAGACTTCGGGCAACTCGGAGCATATAGCGGAGGCGAGTCAGGAGCTTTCGAGACTCTCCACGGGCCTGGAGCAGGTTGTCGGCGGGTTCACGATATAAGAAACACCGGATGGGGGTCCGGCCTTTTCGCTACTGCTTCGCGCCGGACTCCCGCATCCCTATCTCGGAGAGCTTTTTCATCACGTCGTTCGAAGGGTGCTTGTTTATCTCGGCGTAGAGGCGCCCTGCCTGCTCGTTCTGACCTTTCAGGGCGTCTATCTTCGCAAGGTAGAGCCGGGCGATATCCCTTAAGCCGCCGGAGCTTTCTCCGGCCACCTTTTTGAAGCTGGCTTCCGCCTTGACAAGGCCGTCGCTTTTCGGATTGACCGTGTACTCCTGGAAACCGTTCAAACCCTGGAGGAGCGTGTACTGCGCCTTCTCATTCTCACCCGTCCTGTAGGCGCCGTAGCCCCAGACGGCGAGCACGACGACGACCGCGGCCACGGCACCCGCGATGCAGACGGCCCTGTGTCCTTTGACCCATTCCAGGGTGCGCTCGAAGAAGGTCTGGAAAAAATCGGGCTTCTTTATTTCTTGCTTCATGTTTTTTCTAGGCATGGGTTATTCCATCATACCGGGTGCGAAATGTCAATACGCCGATCGGGCCTGAGCGTTTGGCGGGCTTTAGCCTTTGCCGAATTTGTGGCACTCGCCGCAAAAGGCAGGGGGATAATGGTTCTTCCTGTCGTTATGACACGTGAGGCAGGTTTCTCGCGCGGTAACCTTCCATGCATGGGGCGAATGGCAGGCGGTGCAGTCGGTGCCTGCGTGGGCGCCCGACTTGTGCAGTCCGCCGAGGGACCCATGGCAGGACGTGCAGCGTGCCACGGGCTTGACCTCCCCCTCCTTCACATGGCAGATATCGCATCCCGAGGACATCATGGGCGACGATTCCGGTAGCCTGTGGCAGGATGCGCAGCTCGCCGGAGGCCGGTATCCCGCTCTATGGCAGAGGTTGCAGAGGATCCGGTCGTGTGTGCCCTTCAGTGGAAACGGGTGCCACGGTTCTTTGGGGGTTTGCACGGTGGTTCCGAGGGGCAGGAGAGGGCCGCGCTCGGGCATCGTGTGACAGACAGTGCAGGACCTGACAAGCGTCTGGCCGGACTCGTTCCGGTGAAAGCCGTCGTGGCACCTGAAGCACCCCGGCCAGTTGCGGTGGCCGATGTTGTTCGGGTAGGTANNTGCCTTTCAGTTCCTCGGCCCCCGGATAGTTCCGCGCGTAATACCCCTCGATCGAGCCCAGGATCTCCCGGTGAACATCCTGCGTGCCGCCATAATCTTTCGTCAGGGCGTCCACGGCGAGCTTCTTGATCCAGGGAAGGTCGCGCGGGATGTTTCCGCCCTCCATGGCCGTGTCCACCGCCGTCTCGGGCGGAAGAAAGACGTGGGAAGGCCGGTTGTGGCAGTCCATGCAGTCCAT
>PLSJ01000027.1 GCA_003165115.1 Syntrophaceae bacterium
GTAGAAGACCTCAAGGATGGTTCTGTCCCGGATGCCGGTCAACGTTCCGAGGTTCGGCTGATCGAGGATCTTCCTTGCCTCCTCCTCCGTGAGGACGACCCTGGGGAGCCTCTTCTCCTTCTTCGGCTCCTTGATGTGGGCCGCGGGGTTCATGAGGACATGGTTCGATGATTCGAGGTATTCGAAGAAACGCTTGACGGCCCGTATCTTGATCGCGATGGTCGCGACGGTGTTGGGCCTGCCTATTTTGTCCCTGAGATCGGCAAGCGCCGCTATGTACGCGGTGAGGATATCCCTGGTGACCCGCCTCACGTCGGTGACGCCCTGATCCGAGAGGTAATCGAGGAGCTGCCCGATATTCCTGGTGTAGCTGTCCCGCGTGGCCGGCGCGTAGTTCCTCACTTTCATATGCTCGATGAAGGCGAAGAGAAGCTCGTGGAGGTTGTCGTTCATGGCGTGCCTCCTATACGTACGAACAGCATGGCGGTTAAAGAAGAAGGCGGGGGCATAGGTGTAAATAGGATGCGGAAGGCATTGATAATACTGCCGCTTTCGATACTACGGATATGACGGGGTGAGTTTGTGCGTTTTCCCTTATATCTCTTCTTCCCGCCAGGCCGCCAGGTTGGGGCTGTTTTGGCTGTAAAGCATTGGTAGAGAAGACTTTGCGGCAATTGACCCTTGCCCTCCAGGTGCCCTCCAACGGGCCTCCAAGTACCCTCCAGGTTCATGTTTTTGCCCTCCTAGTCGGGGATGTCTTCGCCCTTCCGGGCGAGCTTTTCTTTTAACTGCCCTATGGTGGTGAGTCCCATCAGGAACGGCCTTCCGTCGTCTCCCTGGCCATCATAAAGAAGCTCGTAGACGTACTCCTTGCCCTTTTTGCCGGCGACGGAGTAAAGATACTCCAGGTCCTCAAGCTGCCTGACGTGGCACTTCACCTGGAAGTCGGACCAGCGGGTATAGTCCCTGATGTCCCGTCGTGAGAAGTGGTACTCTTCGGGATCGATGCCTGATGCCTTGCAGCGGGCCGTCACCATCTCGTGGATCATCGCGAGTAGCGCCCGCGACGGGGGCGAGAGCTCATCGAGGCACCGGCCGAGTATCTCAGCCGCAAGGCTGTTGGCCTTGTCTACGTCGTCAAGGGAGACCTCGATGTACTCGATGCTCTGGCCGATGCCGGCAAGGGTCTTGACCTCCCGCTGATACTGGCACAAAAAGGCGATGGCCTTGATGAGGCCGAGGTACTTCTTGTGGTCCCTGCGGGCGCGCAGAGAGTCCGAGGGGAACGTGAGATGCGCCGCATAGGGGTTGATGACCTGTAAGGGCCGGAGCAGCCTCTGTGCGTTGTGGTGGCGCTTGGCGACGGCTTCCGTATCGGCCTTTCTGACCAGGCCGGCAAGCGTCTCCTGCTCCCGCTGCTTCTGGAGGATGCGCTCGGTCATTTCTTTTGATTCGTCTATGGTGAGGGTGATGAAGCGGTTGCTGGTCTCATAGTCGAGGTCCACTTCCGTGGTCGTCACCATGAGCGCCACGGGACCCTTGACCTTGTACTCCTCGGTCCGGAGCTTGCCGGTCGCGGGGTCCTTGATCGTGGCGGCGATGGAGAGGTGCTTCGACGACTGGATATTGCGGATGCTGTAGGAGGCATCGCGCGCGCCATGCTCCTCTTCTATGGCGAGGAGCTTATGGACGAGGCTGTCTTCTTCCTTGTAAAAGAGCGCCTGGCCGGTGAGGCGGGTATACTTGACCGCGTCCTCCGGGGGGATCAGGGAGATGACCGCGTCCTGGAGGGTCGATTTGCCGGCGGCGGACCGGGACTGGATGAGCACCGATAAGGGATCGTCCAACTTCCTGCTCGTGGCCGCGAGGTAGCCCATGAGCTTACCCGCGTCCTCCCCGGTGAGGCCGATGGTCTCGAAGTCGGCGAGGATGCGGGTGAGGAGATCGGGACTTTTGAGGAAGTCGAGGGCCTCCTGCTCGTCGGAGGCGGAGATCGTCGCTGCCGGCTCGCCTTCGGTCTTGTCCGGCTGCCAGGCCTCCGCCAGGTCGATGAGCCCGGCCATGTCATCAAGCGTAGTCTCTTCCTTCTCGGTGAAGAGCTGGGCGCAGGCTTTGGCATAGGAGAGGCGGCGGCTACTTGAGTAGAGATCGACCGTGTCCAGGTGGAAGCGCTGCCTCTCGCCCTGGTTCTTTACCGCCTTGATCGTGGCCTTCAGCCTTATGCCTTCCTTCGTGATCCCCTTGAGCTCGTAGCGGCGCTCGCCGTACTGGACGGTGAAGCCCGTGGGGGTGGCCTCGTAGTGCTTCCGCTCGTGCTTGATAAGCTTATCTGAGCGGATGGTTGTGCGGGGGTTGGCCGCGTGGAGGAGCTTTTCAAAGATGGCCGGGGCATCGACGGTTAAAGAAAAGAAGGTATTGACGTCGATCTTCTCCGTGCTGTCGGAGATCGCGGGAAGTCTCACGATATACGGCTCGATGCCCTTCTCCTTTAACTGCCCGGCGATCCTTGCCGCTCCCTGGTCTCCCGCGTCGTCTGAGTCGAAGCAGATATGGGCCTCCTTGACGCGGCAATCGATGAGGAGCTTCACATGGTCCTCGGTGAGGCCGTTCACCCCGTAGCAGGGGATAACGTCCCTGAAGCCCGCATTGTAGAGGGTCAGGGCGTCGATGACGGATTCTGTCAGGATCAGGGAGGGGCTGCGCCTGGCCGCCTGGAAGTTGAAGACGCCCCTTCTCGGACCAGGAAGGTAGAGATGGTCCGTCTCGCCTTCCGTGATGCGCCTTCCGTAAATGCCGACGCAGTCCTTGTTCTCATTCATTATGGGGAAGACGACAGAGCCGTAGAAGAGCTCATGGCCCTTGTCGTTGAGGATGCCTATTTCCTTGAGGGCGCTTGTGATCTCGCCGTCGTCGGGGATGGTGTTCAAAAGCGTGCCGTTCGCGAAGCCGATCCGGAAGTCGGTGAAGAGGGCGTTGTCGGTGATCCCCCTGCCCTTGAGGTACGCCATGGCCCTCGGGTCTTCCAGGAAGGTCGCGTGATAGAAGGAGACGACGCGGTTCAAGAGCTTTGTCCGGGCGACGGGGTTGCCGGGCGAAGGCGGCCGCTCGGGGCCTTGGTCTTTGTCCTTCGTCGGACTTGAGGCATTGCCCTTCTCCGGACCCCTGTCTGCCTTCCGATCTCCCCCGGCGTTGCCTTTGGCCTCCGGCCGGCCTTGCAGCTTCTCCACCGCCTCCCTGAACCCTATCCCTTCCATCTTCGAGACGAAGCCTATGACATCGCCTGCGGCATTGCAGCCGAAGCAGTGGTACAGGCGGGCCTTGGGGTTGATGATGAAGGAGGGGGTCTTCTCCTCGTGGAAGGGGCAGAGGGCCGCATAGTTCGCGCCCTTCCTGCGGACCTTGATGCCATAGGAGGCGACCACGTCCACCAGGTCATGGGCGCGCTTGACGGCCTCGATCTCTGCCTTGGATATCTCCACCAGACCCACCTCCTTTCAAAAAGCTGTCAAGAAAAAAGTGATTGATCGCACCTCAGATTAGGCATATACTCTATTAGATATTATTACTACCTAAATAGGTATCTATATGTCAAGAACATTTTATAAGCATACACCCTCCTTGACCGGGGTTCCCAAAAACCCTATGGTAAAATATCGGATACCAAAGGAGGTGTTTGCTATGTCATTGGGAAGGAACCTATCGAGCGCGAGAAAAGAAAAGGGGTTGACCCAGGAAGACCTCGTGAAGATAAGCGGCGTGGCCGTCTCACAGATAAGACGGTATGAAGCGGATAAATCGTCGCCTACTCTTGACGTGGTAACAAAACTGGCGAAGGGGCTGGGGGTGTCCATAGATGAACTGGCCTTCGACAAGGCGGCGGGGATCGCCGCGAGCAAGCTGGACAGGGAGCTTCTGGAGCAGTTCGAGATGGTGTCGTCCCTCGATAAAGAAGAACAAGAGGCGGTCAAGAGGGTCCTTGAGGGGGTTATCGTGAAGCATCAGGTGAATAAAATGCTCAAGCCAAAAGCAGAGAGGCCGTGGTCTCAGCGGTTCAGGGAGATCACGGACCGGCTCGCCAAAGGCGCACAGGGCCATTCTCAAGATGAGATAGACAAGGTAATCGATGAAGCGGTAGCGGCGGTCAGATCAGAGGCTCATGCGCGTTAAGGCGGTTATCGATACGAGCGTCATGGTGAGCGTGGCCTTCGCGAAAGAAGGGCTGGCAAAGGAACTGAGAGACATGATCGCCGAGGGGAGATTCGCCTTGTTCACCTCAAAGGAGATCATGGCCGAGTTGTACCGCGTGCTCCATTATCCCCGCATCCTGAAGCAGTTCGAACCGGCGATGGGAGATATCGAGGAGTTTATCGGCATGGTCATGGAGATGGCATCGATCACCGAGGGTGCCTATACCATCCGTAAGATCGAGGACGATCCGACCGACGACATGTTCCTCGCCTGCGCCATGGAGGCAGAAGCAGGCTACATCGTCTCGCGGGACCCTCATCTCCGGAACGTAAAGCAGTTTCAGGGGATCGAGATCATCGACGTGAAGACGTTCGTGGAGCGGGTGAAGAGCGGGCGGTGAGCGGTCCCACCCGACTCTCATAAGCGACCACTGTATACGGAGCGGGGTATCCCCGCACCCCACTTTTACCCCCACACCCAACGCAAGCGTCTGCATGCACGGCGGTAATACCAAAACCTCTTTTGGCAAGCAAGGACAAGGGAAGATGCGTCGGACGGGCGTCGGACGCCGGGTCGCGAAAGGGGGCAAAAAGCGAGGCGGGGAGCGGGAAAAGGCGGTAAGACGGGTAAACCCGTTTTTGTCGGACGCGTAGGACGGGGGGCGGTTAAAGAAGAGAAAGGGCCTTCCAGAGGGAAACGGGAGGTCCTCGTGCATTACCTCATCCCGCTGGTGCTGAGAATACTATCTTGAATATGCGCTCGCTTCTGAAAAACAGAGTAAAGTGCTGCGGAATCTCACAGGCACAGGATGTTGAATATACCCATTCATCATCGTTGTTTTTGGTTTCTGGAACGCCAAGATTCTTAAGGACCTCTGCTTTGGACGACCCCAAATGCAGTGCATGCCAGTTCCCAAAACTCTCGGAAGGGTCAAAAAGCAAGCTCTCCGGTGTCCCTTGCCCCCCTCCTTTCAAAGCGGGGTCGATACCCTGTGAGACGGTCAGTTCACCGACCACCCCATCGGTATACATAACGACGTGCAGGGTGGCGCGTCGGTCTTTATCAACAAAGTAACGTCCCCCCGTGTCTCCCTCTTTGCTGTAAAATCTACCAGGGCCGAGCAAGCGCTTGACCTGAGAGTCGTTTGTCACACCAAGGACAATACCGGCAAAATTCATCGGCCAACAAACCGAGCCGGGTTTCTCCTGCACGGCACCAGCTAAGACTTGAACACTTGGCAACAGTGCCAGGCAAAGAACCAGCAGGAAAACTATCTTTCTCGACATGGTCCTATCCTCACTTGCTATATACTGAACGCGTCATATTCGTATTCGGCTTATTCGGGTAAATCAAGTAGCCACCGGCGGCCGCACTCTGGTCGCCCGCATACGCGAAGTCTGAAGTGTCCTGGCTCGGCAACGAGGACGACGGCGCCACATTGTTTNNTACGGTTATTGTCTGCAATGGGTCCCCCATATCAATAAGGTCTTGGATCATGCCAGTAGCCTCGTCTGTCGTACGGATGCATCCATTTGTCGCGTATTCGACACCAGAGCGTCCAGCCAGATCAGTACTGTCAGCCCGGCCGGAATGAACGCCCATGCCTGATCGACCCGACACGTCAAAGACAAAATTCCCGTTTGAGCCATAAGGACTATTGGATGCATCGTTAGCATGAGTAGTCTGGTAACTGTAGTTATACGTTCCTGC
>PLSJ01000028.1 GCA_003165115.1 Syntrophaceae bacterium
CAGCCTGATTCCGCGGGGGACGGCGGCGTCACGATTCCCGTCAGGTACGGACCGATGGCCGGGTTGCCTCCCAGGGCGCCGTCTTTATTGGGCATGGTGTAAGGTAAAGGCGGACCGTACCCCGGACAGGGGTTCGTCAGGTTCGTGGGGTCGGAGCACCGGGCAGGCAGCTTACCGGTGGCCCGCACGATGAACGCCTGCCCCCACACCGTATTGTAGGTGGGGTCGAAAGCCTCGCGGTTGAGGAGTTGGAACTGCGTCAGGTGCGTGTGCATGGGGTGGGCATCGACCGTCAGGTTGATGACCTCCCATAATTCGGTCGAGCCTACGCGCGGCAGCTCGCTGATACCGTCCCTGGGGAAGTAAGCCGCTATATTCGGTGACATCGTCCCGTCGTATCTGGTGTTGTTGACGAAGACTTCGACCGGGCCGCCCGGCCCCTCGTGCTCTTTCAGGACGAGCTGCCTGACCTTATCGATCTTCACGCCGCGCGCCACGTCCCCGTCTCCGTCGGCAAGGCGCACCATCGGGGTCTCCCGCCGGCATCCGCCCATGGCCGGGTTGCAGCTCGTGTCCTTCTTACCCTTGTAGAGGGGGAGAGTTACCTTAAACTGCATGATCTTGTCCATGTTGAGCTGGCCCGCGTCCACACCGGGGACGAGCCCCGACGGATAGGGAGCGGGGGCATCGTTCTTCACCGTGACGGTCCGCCCTGCCATGCCCGTGAAATCGACGATCACATAGTAGCGGATCTTCCGTTTGTATCTTGCCGTTCTTATCCGTATAACTATCCGATAGTATTTGGCAAATGACTCTATGGAAGGCTCATTCTACATGTTCATGCTTCTGCGAGAACAGCTTCTTCGGTAAGGTGACGTCAAGGGCGGCGAGGTATCCGGACTGTCGCTCGTCGGGGATGGGGATGTACCTGATCGGCATTCCCTCGATGTCTCGTTCCTGGCAGCAGAGGCGGTCAAGCGACGTGAGGACCTCACTGACCGCGGGCCTGCCTTCCCCGTATGATGCCGTGAGGAGCTTTTCCATGTGACGTTTGAGGAGAAGTGCGATCATGACCACAAAGACGTGGCCCTTCGTTCTCTCCTTCTTCCTCACATAGACAGGCCTTACCTCCAGGCAGGCCGTCTTCATGTTCCTGAAGTCCTGCTCCACATATGCGAGGTCTTTGTACCGGGCGTGGAGGGTTTCCTTGCCGGCTTTATCTAGGGGGACATCGCTTTTTATCACGTAGCAGCCGTCAAGGGCCGCTGCTTCAGCGCGGGCCTCCTCATCGAGCGTGAGGCGAAAGATCCTTCCCTCCCGTACCGTCTTCACCCAGGCGTGCATTTTGAGATGTGCGATATGCCTGTTGATGTCCCTTTCGGCAATGTCAGGGTCAGCCTTCTGGTGATCCGTAAGATAGGCATTCCTTTCGGCAACCAAGGCGGCGATCCGGGAAAGCTTGGCCTCTCTGGTTTGTTCGATCTCCTCCTGCCGCATCGGGTTGCGCCTTATGATATAGCGGACGTTCTCATGGACCACTTCCGCGAGGGAGTCCTCGAAGAGATCCATCTGGAGAACGCCCTTCTCCAGAAGCGTCCTGATCTGGGGTTTCGTGATGGCGGTAATGTATCTGAAGCCTTCAGGGAGGGATTCTACCTGGGGCTTCTTGAGCATGCCCCTGTCTCCCACGAGGATGACCTCACTGACACCGAAGGACTGGGTAAGAATTCTTATCTGTTCCTCCACGGTCTTGGGATCGAGGGTGTTCCCTTCGAACACCCTCACCGCCACGGGATCGCCGACGTCATCGGCGAGCAGGCCGATGACGATCTGCTTCTTCCCGGTCTTCTTGTCCCGGTTGTATCCGAATTTGGCGAGCTCATTCTCCACCCCTTCAAGGTATGAGCTTGTCACATCGTAAAGAAAGAGAGAGGGCACTGCAGTGTGGCGGGCATTGAAAAGTTTCTTCTCCATCTTCTCCTGGTTATCGGAGAGCCAGTCGAGAACCTCGTAGAGGTCGTCTTCGTCAACGCCCTCGATGCCGAGCACCTCCTCCACCGCCTCCTCTTGTGCCCACCGTGCCGCTTTCAGTCTGCTCCCCTGGATCATCAATCGGGCAAAGATCAAAAGAAGGGCGAGACGACCCTTATCCGTCCTGCCGAGGATTGTATCGAGGCCGATCTTCCTGGCCATTTCCCATAGAGTAAAAAGGGCGCCGACGGCCTTCCCCTGTCGTGAGGCTCCGTCCTCAAGGACGGTCTCGTCCAGGTCTCCCCGGAGGAGTTTCTTCAAGAGCTTGATTCTCCGCTTCGGCCACCTGGTGATGTTCGCAATAGTCCGAACCTTTACCTTATCCCCCTCCCGGTAGGACTCTCTGATGAGTATGGCAGGAGGAGAGGTGCGGTTAGGGACAGCGGTGACGTACATGATTTAGAGCGTTTCTCAAAATTCCTTTCCGAAAGTCATGCGTAACTTGTTGATATATAAGGACAAAATAAAACTAGATTTTTGACCCTATGTATGCCATGTTTTCTCATGGCTCCATGCCTTGCTATACCCAATCCAGAGAATGCCTCGCTGCGGGAATTGAGGGAGGCTGGCAAGGTGGGAACCTTTGAAACCAATGTCCGATGTAACGCTATTCAGATGCTGATCGTAGGCATTCCTCGGGAGCAGGCGTGCGCCGCGCTTCAGGTGAGCGAGCGAAGTCTTCGTACCTGGATCGGCCTGTTTAACAAGGAAGGGGTTGACGGTCTTATCGTCAACAAGCGTCCCGGACGGCCGCATATCATAGGGAAAGAAAAGGCTCTCGAACTGACAGAACTTATCAATAATCCAGAGAAGGCGGATCGCGACTTCTGGACAGCCAAGGCCTTTCACGGCTATATCCGGGATGTCTTCGCGGTAGAGTGCAGCTATCAGACCGTCGTTCGCTTCTTCCACGAGCAGGGCTATGTCCTTAAGGTGCCTCAGCCCTGGCCCGATCGTCAGGATGAGAAGCTGAGAGAAGCCTTCCGAAATGAGCTTGCCGCGTTAACCCATCTTCCGCAGTTGCAGATTCGNNTTCCGAAATGAGCTTGCCGCGTTAAGCGCGCAGGAAGAAGTAGATATCTGGTTTGCCGATGAATCAGGTTTTGAAGGCGATCCGCGACCACGGAGAAGATGGGACAAAAAGGGACATAAGACCAGAAGCACGAAGAACGGAGATCATGTCCGCATGAACGCCTTGGGCGTGGTATGTCCCCGATCGGGCGAGTTCTTTGCCATTGAAGCAACCCATGTCTGCTCGGAGATGTTCCAGATCTTCCTTGATGAAGCAGCGCAATCTATTACCTCTGCCAGAAAACGTAACATTCTGATCCTTGATAATGCGTCATGGCACAAGAAGAAGTCCCTGGACTGGCACGACTTTGAGCCCCTCTATCTACCTCCCTATTCCCCTGACCTGAATCCCATTGAACGTATCTGGCTTCTCTTGAAGGATCGTTGGTTTAATAACCACGTATGCAAGAATCTGGATGAATTGATTGAGCGGCTTGACAGGGCCATTCTTGACCTCATTGGAAGGCCGGAGGAGCTAAAAATAACAACGTCATTCGGAAAGTTATTATGAAAGGCGCTCTA
>PLSJ01000259.1 GCA_003165115.1 Syntrophaceae bacterium
TGAAGAAGGAGCACCATCGGACAATCATCATCATAGGCAAGGATACGCGGATTTCCGGTTATATGCTCGAAAGCTCGCTTGAGGCGGGCATCACCTCCATGGGTGGCCATCCTTTCCTGGTCGGGGTGCTGCCCACGCCGGGGATAGCCTTTATCACGCAGAGCATGCGGGCCGACGCCGGCATCGTGATCTCCGCGTCTCATAACCCCTATGAGGATAACGGCATAAAGATATTCAACGGCAACGGCTTCAAGTTGTCCGACCAGGAAGAAAAGACCATAGAGGACCTCATTCTCGGCGGGGACCTCGAAAACCTCCTGCCGCCCGCCCGCGACATGGGACAGGCGTTCCGCATGGAAGACGTGAACGGCCGGTACATCGTCTTTCTGAAAAACACCTTCCCCCGCGATCTCTCTATGGAGGGCATGAAGATAGTGCTGGACGTCGCCAACGGGGCCACCTATAAGGTTGCACCCGTGGCCTTTGCCGAGCTGGGCGCCCAGGTCGAGGTTACTCATAACGCGCCGAACGGCCTCAACATCAATGAGGCATGCGGCTCCCAGCACACGGAGGACTTGAGAAGACGAGTGGTGGAGACGCAGGCGGCGCTGGGCCTTGCCTTCGATGGAGACGGAGACCGGCTGATCGCCGTGGATGAAAAGGGGAACGAGGTGACGGGCGATCAGGTCCTCATGATGTGCGCGCTTGTGCTGAAGGAACAGGGCCGATTGAAAAACAACCTCCTCGTGAGCACCATCATGAGCAACCTGGGCCTCAGGGTTGCGTGCAAAAAGCATGGCCTCGACAACCATGCCTCCAACGTGGGAGACCGGTACGTGCTCGAGGACATGATCCGCCTGGGAGGCATGATCGGCGGTGAAGAATCGGGCCACACGATCTTCCTCGATCACCACACCACCGGCGACGGCATCATCACGGCCATGCAGGTGGTTGCATGCATGGTGAGGACAGGCAAGCGATTGTCCGAATTGGCGGCGATGATGGACATCTTTCCGCAGAACCTGATCAACGTCAACGTGAAGAGCAAACCGAAGCTCGACACGGTGCCGGAGATCACGGAGGCGGTGAAACAGGTGGAGCAGGAGCTGGGCGACGAAGGCCGCGTCCTCGTCCGCTACTCCGGCACCCAGAACATGTGCCGTGTCATGGTCGAAGGGCCGTCCACCGCGATCACCGAGAAATTCTGTAGCCAATTGGCTGAAATCGTCGAGCGCGCGCTCGGCTGACGGCCTCGCGGGATCGGACCCTCCTCACCCGCCTTTTTGCGCGAATGGCACGGCGTCCATGAGAAATATTTCTCATTTCGCCGTGCTATTTTGTCTTGACATAATTTCTCATTCCATATAAAATCTGCCTTAGAGTTTTGTAATAATTTTCACAAATAAAAGAGAGGTCCTCATGAAGCTGGAAGGGAAGAACGCAGTCATAACCGGCGGCGGGAGGGGCGTGGGACGCGCGCTCTGTGTAGCCTTCGCCAAAGAGGGCGCCAACGTTATCGTCAATTATGCGGGCAACGAGAAGGCTGCAAAGGAAGTAGTGGGGATGGTCGAGGCCCTTGGGAGAAAGGCGGTTGCCGTCCAGGGCGACGTGGCCAAATGGGAGGACGCGCAGAAGATCGTCGACGCGTGCGTCCAGAATTTCGGCTCCATCCACATCCTCGTCAACAATGCCGGGATTTCCAAGCCCGCCATGCTTCACAAGCTGTCGGAAGAGCTTTGGGACGAGGTCGTGGACGTGCAGATGAAAGGTCCATGGCACTGCATCAAAGCCGCCTCCAAGTACTTCATGGAGCAGAAATACGGCCGGATCGTTAACGTCACCTCGGTCGCGGGCATCGTCGGGACCACGGGGCAGATCCATTACGCGGCCGCGAAAGGCGGGGTCGTCACCCTCACCAAATCCGCCGCGAGGGAGCTCGCCCGTTATAATGTCACCGCGAACGTGATCTCTCTCGGCATTGTCACGACGGAAATGACCAGCACTTTGCAGAACGACGAGAAGCTGAAGGAGATATATCTGAGAAGGATTTTACTCAACAAGTACGCGGAACCGGAAGACGTCGTACCCGCGTTCGTCTTTTTCGCTTCCGACGACGCAAGGTATATCACCGGCCAGCTCCTGTGTGTCGACGGCGGCTACGGAATGACGTAGGAGTGAGGTGACAGGCAACAGCGTTGAAATAAAAATACCTGGAGGTGTTTCATGGCTGGTGTACCAACTTCAATAAAGACATGGCAGATGACGGCGCCGTGCTCGAAAAACAAGGAGACGGGCGAAGTCATCCCGGGCAAGCTCGAAAAGACCGAGATACCCGTACCGGCGCTCAAGGAAGGAGAGGTCCTCGTGGAAGTGGCCGGTTGTGGCGTCTGCCATACCGATCTCGGCTATTTTTATGATGGTGTTCCCACTGTCAACAAGCCTCCGTTAACGCTTGGACACGAGATAAGCGGGACCGTCGTGGCGGGCGATGCGGCGTGGCTCGGCAAAGAAGTCATCATCCCCGCGGTCATGCCCTGCCGGCAGTGCATCCTCTGCAAGACGGGCCGCGGCAACAGGTGCCTCGCCCAGAAGATGCCCGGTAACAGCCTGGGGATTTATGGCGGCTTCTCAAGCCATATACCGGTGCCTTCGATCGACCTTTGTCTCGTTGCCGACAAGGCGGGATATCAACTGGAGCAGCTTTCGGTTATCGCCGACGCGGTGACCACCCCTTATCAGGCATCCAAGAGAGGCGACGTGCAGCCCGGCGACAACGTTATCGTCATCGGGGCAACGGGTGGCGTGGGCGTCTACATGGCGCAAATGGTAAAGGCCCTGGGGGCGAAGACGGTGATCGGCATCGCACGGAACCCCGAGAAACTGCAGCGGGCGCTTCAGTACGGCTGCGACGCCGTCATCAGCACCCTGGACAAAGTGAATAAGGACGTCGTCGGAGAATGGCGCGGCCTCTGCAAAAGCAAGGGACTTGCCAACACGGGATGGAAGATCTTTGAAGTGACGGGGACGAAAGCCGGGCAGGACCTCGCGCTCGACCTCCTCTCCTTCGTCGGTAAACTGGTTATGGTGGGCTTCGGCATGTCAAAAAGCGAGTACATGATGTCCAAGCTTATGGCGTTTGATGCCGAGATCATAGGAACATGGGGCTGCCTGCCGGAATACTATCCGATCGTCCTCGACATGGTGCTGAGGAAGAAGATCGTGATAGACCCCTTCGTCGATGTGCGGGCGATGAGCACGATCGCGGCCACCTTCGACGAGATTCACAAAGCTGGATCGCCGGCAAAGAGGGTTGTCCTGAAGCCGGATTTCTAAGAAAACCATAAAATATCAGGAGGCGCACTATGTCACTTAGTTGGATGCCGAGAGAAAATGGATTGAAGGACCATTCGAGACATGGCAAAGAGAACTGGGGCACCGACGCCCCGTGTACCGTGTACGAAAAGAAACCGTTGACGGACCCGAAGGGAAACGTTGTCCCGGGTCTCTACACCGCCTGGATCAGGCTGAACAACCCGGCCCAGTATAACTCCTACACCACCGAGATGGTGAAGGGCGTCATCGCCGGTTTCGAGAATTCCTCGACGGACCGTGAAGTCGTCGCGGTGGTCTTTACCGGTACCGGTCCGAACGCCTTCTGTACGGGCGGCAACACGAAAGAATATTCCGAATATTACAGCATGAGGCCGGAAGAGTACGGCGCCTACATGGAGCTCTTCAACAATATGGTAGACTCCATCCTCATGTGCAAGAAACCTGTCATCTGCCGGGTGAACGGCATGAGGGTCGCCGGCGGCCAGGAGATCGGCACGGCATGCGACCTGACGATCACCTCCGACCTCGCGATTTTCGGCCAGGCCGGTCCGCGGCACGGCTCCGCCCCCGTGGGCGGCGCCTCAGACTTCCTCCCCTCCTACTTCAGCATCGAAGATGCGATGTGGAGTTGCGTGAGCTGCGAAATGTGGACCGCGTACAAGATGGGCTGGAAGGGACTCCTCACGAAGGTCCTGCCCGTGCTGAAGGACGACAAGGGCGCCTGGGTGCGCAACCCGCAGGTGATCACAGATAAGTTTATCGACGACGGCGCGATCGTCTACGGCGAATACAAGACCGGCGACGAGGCCAAACAGGCGAGGGCCTGGGTAAACGAGAAGCTGAAGAACAACCAGTATGACTTCGCCCTGCTCGATGCAGAAGTCAACCGCATCGTCTGGATCTTCGCGAACCTGTTCCCCGGCTGTCTGATGAAATCCATCGACGGCATCAGGCAGAAGAAGAAGTTCTTCTGGGATACCATGAAGAACGACCACAGGTACTGGCTGGCCACGAACATGATGGGTGAGGCATTCCTCGGATTCGGCGCTTTCAACACGAAGAAGATCACGGGCGTCGACACCATCGATTTCATCAAGAACCGCCAGCTCATCGCCCAGGGGACGCTCAACGACGAGAAGTACATGGAAGAGATCATGGGGAAACCGCAGGCGAAGTAGGAACGGTCAAAATCGAGGGGGGGCTTTTGCCCCCCCTTTTTTTAACGACTCAAAGACGCAAGACCTTACAGAAGGGGGAACAGGCATGGCTTTTCAATTGATCAAGTATGAAAAGAAGGGCAAGGTGGCTACCGTCACACTCAACACGCCTCCGCTCAACTGGCTCACGATCGCGATGATGAAAGAGATCAACGAAGCGCTTACGGATGTGCTGAAGGATACGTCGCTCCAGCTTTTGGTCTTCGATCACGCGGGGGAAAAGGCCTTCTCCAGCGGCGCGGCGGTAGAGGACCACACGGAAGACAAAGTGGACGAGATGATCGGCCAGTTCCACCGGATATTCCGGAATATGGTGGAAATCGATATCCCCACCGTGGGCGTGATGAACGGCGTGGCCCTCGGCGGAGGCTGCGAGCTGATCAGCTTTTGCGACATGGTGGTCGCATCGGAGAAATCTCGGCTCGGGCAACCGGAAATCGCCGTGGGTGTCTTCCCGCCCGTTGCCGCTGCCTGGTTCCCGAAGATCATCGGCCTGAAAAAGACCTATGAGCTGCTGCTCACGGGAAAGATGATCAGCGCGAAAGAAGCCGAAGCCATCGGGCTCGTCAATGTGGTCATACCGACCGAGACCTTCAGGGAAGGGGTCGATAAGTTCCTCGCCGACCTGCTGAACAAGAGCAGACCCGTGAGCGTCTGGACGAAGAGGGCGAGCAAGGCCGGGTTGAGTCTCGACTTCGCTCAGGCCCTGGAAGCGTCGGAAATCATCTACATGAGCGGGTGCATGGCCACGAAAGACGCAAGGGAAGGCATCACCGCGTTCCTGGAAAAGAGAAAGCCCGTTTGGAAGGATGAGTAGCGGCAGCTCCGCGGCCATGATATTCACGCCGGCAGGGGAGATCCGGTCGCGGATCGACAAATTGAGGCCACTCATGGAAAAAAGCCGTCTCGATGCGGCTTTTTTCCATTATAAGATCGATTACTATTACCTTTCCGGCACCATGCAGGACGCGTTCCTCCTCGTGCCCCTCGAACGCGNNCTGGGGAGGGCGAGGCGGGAATCTCCCCTGGAACAGGTAATACCGCTCAAGGCCATCGGAGAGATAAAGCCTTACGTCTCGGGGATGAGAAGGATCGGGCTCCAACTCGACGTGATGCCCTACAACATGGTGATGAAATACAGGGACCTCCTGCCCGGACCGGAGTTCATCGACGCGTCGCCCATGACGAAGGCGGTGAGAAAGAAGAAATCACCCTTCGAGGTCAAGCTCATGGAACGGGCCGCGGCCATCGCCAGGAAGGTGTACGCCAGAATCCCCGAGTTCCTGCACGAAGGGATGAGCGAGATCGAGCTGGGCGGCATGTTGGAGGCTTATGCCAAGCCGCTCGGCCATGAGGGCCTCCTGCGGATGCGGTCCCTCAACTACGAACCCTACACGTGGCACGTGCTGAGCGGCCGCACGGGCAGCATCGTCAGTCAGGCCGATTCTCCCATGGGCGGGGCCGGC
>PLSJ01000377.1:0-8594 GCA_003165115.1 Syntrophaceae bacterium
ATCATGGCCGTCGGCGCCTGGCTGCCGTATTCGTCCTTCGCGGCGGCACTCGGCATGGTTCCTTTGCCTCCCGTCTACTGGGTGTGGATCGCCGCGTTCCTTTTTTCCTACGCCCTTCTCACCCACACCGTGAAGACGTGGTTCTTCAAACACTACGGAGATGACTGATTATGGATACCCTTCTCGATGCCCTGCAAGAGGGGAGGTTGATCGAGCTGCCCGATAACGACAAGTATGACGCCCTGCAGTTCCTGGCGCACATTTTGGAGGCGATCCCGTCGGTTCCCGCCGGCACGGACGTGGTGGGGCTGGTAATGGCAAGGGAGAATACCGTCACCACGGCCCTCGGCAAGGGGTGGGCATGCCCCCACGCGCGGGTGCCTTTCGATGAGGACCTCATGTGCGTGGTGGGATGGAGCCCGACAGGCATCGATTACGGGGCGCCCGACGGACTTCCCGTCTCGATCGTGGCCATGTACCTCGTGCCCGCCAATCAGCGCAACCACTACCTGAGGGAGATATCGATACTCGCCAAGGCCCTTCACGCCTACGGTCCGAAAGAGAGCCGGCGCTCCGTGCAGTCGCTGAACGAGGTCCGGGACGACCTGCTTGATTTGATCAGCTCCACGAAAGAGTCGGTTGGTCCCGACACACGGGCGCGCATGATACAGCTTCAGGCCAGGGCGGCGGTCGAGGAGATCCCCGCGCAGGATTTGTCGAACCTCCTGATCGAGCCCGTCACCCTGGTGACCGCTCCCGGGTTGAAATACGTGGTGCTCGCCCAGAACCCCGCTCTCGTCGAATTGCTTGATTCGGCAACGGGCCTCATGGAGGCGATCGCCTCGAAAGGGGTGTTCGAAAACGGGGGATGGCGCGTGGTAAAGCGCGATATCGTCGAGTACCAGGCCCACCGTGTCGTGTACGATTGCCTGGCGATAAGGGCAATGCCGCCGTTTCCCGCGAAACCGGGACCCAAGAGGTGAGCTAGAACACGCGCGCTGCCCCGCGCCGGACCTTGAATCGCCTGAACACCGGGCTTACACTTTCTCATGGGATTCACCGGTCGCGAAAAGGAGCAGGCGGCGGATGATCAGGGTGAAGAGAATATATGAATCACCCGGCCCCGAGCCGGGCGACGGAAAGCGGATACTGGTCGACCGGTTATGGCCGAGGGGACTGCGAAAAGACGCGGTAATCATCGATGAGTGGAAGAAGGAGCTTGCCCCGAGCAAAGAGCTGAGGAAGTGGTTCGGCCACGACCCGGCGAAATGGGAAGAGTTCAAAAAACGGTACCGGCAAGAGCTGGAAGACAGAAAAGGGCTCCTCGAAGAAATGAGAAGGGAAGCCCGGCACGGGACCGTGACTATCCTTTATGGCGCGAAAGATACCGAGCACAATAACGGCGTCGCGCTGAAGGAATTCCTCGCTTGATCCTCCATTTCGTCATCACGCCTTTTTGAGAATGCCGACAGCCGCCTTACCGCCCTTCATCCCCGTCATTCAGCTCGTCTCATAGCCCGTCTCAGCTGCTCGAACCCGGTCTCCAGTTGCGGCATCAGGAGTTTCACTCTTTCCATGTCCTTCGCCGCGCTTCTCTTCTCCATCTCGAAAGCTATTCTGCGCAGCTCCTCGCCGCCGACATTCGCTGCCGCTCCCTTGATGGCGTGCGCCTGGCGCCGGATGTTTTCGGCGTCCGCCCCGATGACGTGGCTTTTCAGGGTTTCGATCCGGCGTGGGGTATCATCGAGGAACACGTCGACGATCTGCCCGATGAGGTCTTCGTCGCCCATGAGGCGCTCACTCAGGGCGGCCCTGTCAAAGACCGGGGCCTGTGGAGCGGAAGGGGCGGACGGTTCAGGGGAAGCAACACCGGCGCCTCTGGGGAGCCACCGGTCCAGGGTCTTTGCAAGCAGGCCGGAATCGATCGGTTTCGCGAGGTAATCGTTCATACCGGCCTCCAGGCACCTCTCCCGGTCGCCCTGCATGGCGCGGGCGGTCATGGCGATTATCGGGACGGTGATGTGCCGATGCCCGGCCTCACCCAGGCGGATCAGCCTGGTGGCTTCGAAGCCGTCCATCTCCGGCATCTGGCAGTCCATGAGCACCACGTCGTAGGGGGCGTTGCGCAGGGCCGTAAGGGCGTCCTTGCCGTGGCCCGCGACATCCGGGCGGTAACCGAGCTTCTCGAGAATCTTGGTGGCGACGAACTGGTTCGTGACGTTATCTTCGACGAGCAGGATGCGCTTGTCACGGTGCTCACCGGTTTCGGCGACGGTATGGCGTGTGACGATCCTTGCTTCGGCAATGTGGCCGGGATGATCTTTCCGGCCGATGGTGAGGGACAAGACGCTCTGCAGGTGGACCTGCCGGACGGGTTTTACCAGATAGCCCGCGAACCCGAGCGATTCAAGGCGACTCGCATCGCCGCGTTGGCCCATGGAGGTCATCATGATGAGTTCCGTCGCCTTGATGTCCGGATCGGCCTTGATCAGCGCGCCTAGCGTCTCTCCGTCCATGATGGGCATTTGCATGTCGAGAAGGACGACCCTGTAAGGCTCGCCTCTCTTTACCGCGTCCCGGACCTCGTCGAGCGCGCTCGCCCCGTCCGCCGCCTCGCCTGCCAGGCAGCCCCACGAGCGCAGGAGCGTCATGACGAGCAACCGGTTGGGTGGGTGGTCGTCTACCACAAGCACCCGCACCCCGGCGAGGCCCCCGGGTGCCACGGGAATCGGGCGGCTCCCCGCGGGTTGTTGTTCGAGGACCGCCGTAAACCAGAAAGTGGAGCCTTTTCCTTCCTCGCTTTGTGCGCCCACTTGTCCGCCCATAAGCTCCGCGAGCTGCTTCGAGATGGCCAGTCCGAGCCCCGTGCCGCCGTACTTCCGCGTCGTCGAGCCGTCCACCTGCGTGAAGGGCGAAAACAACCCCGCCAGTTTCTCCTGCGGGATGCCGATTCCGGTGTCTTGTACTTCAAAACGCAGGGCGACGCGTCGGCCGGGCTCTCCGAGGAGAGAGACGCGGATGACGACCTCTCCACGATGCGTGAACTTGAGTGCGTTGCTGCCCAGATTCGAAAGGATTTGCCGCAGTCTTCCCGGGTCTCGCCCCGCAGATGCGAGGGCACGTTGGGATCGACCAGGGAGACGAGATCCAGGCCCTTTTCTCCGGCCTTGACGGCGAGCATTTCCGTGACGTCTTCCATGGTCGCGCGCAGATCGAAATCAAGGACCTCCAGGTCGAGCTTTTGCGCCTCTATCTTGGAAAAGTCGAGGATATCGTTGATGACCGACAGTAGCATCTCCCCGCTCTTTCGGGTTATCTGCGCGAACTGGCGTTGCTCGGGGGTGAGACCGGTATCGAGAAGCAGATCGGTCATGCCGATGACCCCGTTCATGGGGGTGCGAATCTCATGGCTCATGTTGGCGAGGAACTGCGATTTGGCCCGATTGGCGGCTTCGGCCGATTGCCTGGCGAGATCGAGCTCTATCTCCGTCCGCTCCCTTTCGGCGATTTCCTCCCTGAGCCGGGAATTCGCCTCTTCGGTGCGGCCCTGGGCGGCAAGCACTTCTTGGGACATGAGGGCGTGCTTGAAGCGCGAGAAAAGGTTCTCCACGATATTGCGGTTGACGCGGCTGGCGTTGAGCCACATGATGCCGATAAAGACAACCGCCAGGCTCCCGAGGAGCATATGCGCCCATTCCCCGAGCCAGTACATGTAGACGCCAAAGGGCAGCATTACCGGCACGAGGTAGGAAATGTAAACCGGGAGAATCGCGCCGAGAGACGAAAGCCCGCCCGCGGCCGTGCCCACGATGATGCCCACGATGATGCCCTGGTACGCGGGGTGTTCGACAGGGAACAGGACGGTCCCCGCATAACTCCACGTCAACCCGGCAGCCAGGGACCCTATCAGGTACCGCCGGGCCCAAAGCCTTGCCGTCTCGGGGGTCGTATCCGACCGTTTGTAAAGGAGGGTAAGGAGATAGCGTCCCAGCGTTACGGCTACGGCCGCGCCGAACCACCAGTTCAGGCCGGGGCCGGGAGAAACCAGGCGCAGTATCACCCAGAGGATGCCCGCGGGTGCAATCGAGGCCAACAGCGTGGGAGGAGTGAGGCGGTAGACCAATGCCACCTGCTCGCTGAAGACCAGACGGTCGATGTCTTCTTCCAAAAACGATTGCTCCGGGAGGTGAGCGTCTTTAAGCATGGTTCTCTCCACTTTGGGTAGCCCCCTTATCTTTATTTTTCGGCGAAATGCGATTCTTCTTAAACGTCACGGCGGGACGCGATGACCCGTGGGAGGCGACGTGAGGCCCCTATCCGGCGGCGTTTATGGTCGATGCCGGTGTGTGGGCCATGTGGAGGAGCGGCGCGTGATTCGACGTAAATAGCGGGGGCTGGCGCAGCAGGATGGGCCGGATGGCCGGATGTGCCTTGAACTCGCCGGTGAGAAACGCCCTTATCTCCCGTCTGCCCCAGCCGTGGGGGTGCGCAAAGTCCGTATAGAGAGACAGGTCTCCGTCATAAAAGGCGCGGAGACCGAGACCGCGTGCTTCTTCGCAATTGACGGGCAGGTTGAAGACGGCGAGGTTGAGGAAATCGATGAGGCTGCTCACGCCGGCCACGAAGGCGAGCGTCTTTCGCGCGGAAGGCAAGTCTTCTTGCGGTGTGCCGAAGAGCAGGTAGACATACGTGCCGATCCCCGCGCGTTTTAGCGCAGCCAGTGCCCGCGCGGCGGTCGCGAGGTCTATGCCTTTCCCGAGGGCGTCCAGCAGGCCCTGGTCTCCGGACTCGACGCCGAGCTTGAGCATGACGCACCCGGACGCCCGCAGGCTGCGGCAAAAGTCCGGATCGGCCAGTTCCGCGGTAATCCGCGCGAAGCCGTACCAGGGGGTACCCGGCATTGATGCGGTGAGGGCCCTCATGAGGGCCGGACTTACGGCGTCGTCCACGAGATGGATGAGGGCGGGGTTGTGTCTGGCGGCCAGAAGCCGCAAGTCGGCGATTACCCGGCCCGACGGCCTGGGGGAACACGTCCGGCCTTCCGTCTTTTCCGGGCAGAAGGAACAGCGGCGCCAGTAGCAGCCCCGCGATGCCGCGTAGGGGAGGACGGGACCGGGCGCCAGGTAGAGGTCCAAGGGGAGGTTGTCGAAGGACGGACAGCTCGCCCCGTTTCGGGCATCGACGCCGAAGAGCGAGAGCACGTACTCTTCTCCGGGCCCCGGGACCAGCCGGTCGACGAGTCCTTCGAAGGGGTTGTCCCAGGCCGGGTTGCTCATCCAGGAGGTGATGAGACCCCCTCCGAGGACGATCCGCACACCGGGGCAGCTCAGCCGGAGGAAACCGATGATCGAGAAGGCGCAGAGGGCCTGGCTCAAATAATTGAGGGAAAGGCCGATGACGGAATGGCCTGCCCCGCCTTCGAGAAGCCCCCGGATACGCGCGCTGAAATATGGGTAGAAAACGTTTTCTTCCGGATGGCGGGCGGCGCGCAGCAAATCATCGCTTTTTACCGGGACGAGGCGGTCGTGGCCGTAGTCGGCGAGGCTCAGGCGGGTCCCTGCCGGGGCCGACCTTTCGATAACCCTGTTCACTTCCGAAACCGCCTTCCGGTACCGGGCGATATGTGTGTATCCCCGCCAGTCCCTCAGCAGCGCGAGGTTTGCCGGAAGGTGGAGGAGGGCGCGCCTGGTCCAGGTGTCCGGTACCGGGCCGGGCACCGATCCCTGGAGCAGCCAGAGCAGGGCTTCGAGGTTCGCATCGAGAAGTGTGTGCCTCAATCCGAAGGCGGTGAGCGCTCCTGAGAGCGCCGCCGGACCGGCGGGCGGCTCGGAGGGCTTGACAACGGGCGGATTGATGAGGATCACGAGCACATCTTCACGAGGGGCGCGACCCGTGAAAGAGCGGGCGCGCACCCCTCGCTTTGGGCTATTTCTTCGTTACGGAGCGTATGATTTCCTGGACAATTTCATCGCTGTTCATCGAGCTGACCGTCTTGAGGAAACCTTCCTTCTTGTAGAAATCGATGAGGGGCGCGGTCTTTTCGTTATAGGTTTCGAGCCTTTGCGTGATCGCCTCCGTTGTCTCGTCCGCGCGCTGGACGGTCGGCGAGCCGCACTTCAGGCACTTCCCCTCCGGTGACGGCGGCTTGCTCTTCACGTTATATATCTCCTGACAGTCTGCGTTCGAGCAGGTCCTCCTCGTGGTCAGGCGGTCGAGGATGACGTCTTTGGGTACCTCGATATCGATGACGACGTCGAGCTTTATCGACAGCTTGTCGAGGAGCTTCTTTAAGTCCTGGGCCTGCGGGATGGTGCGCGGAAAGCCGTCGAGGATGAAGCCCTTCGACGCGTCCGGCTCCTGGAGCCTCGCTTCCATGATCTCCATGATGAGGCTGTCCGGCACAAGCTCTCCCCGCTCCATGTAGCCTTTTGCCTTTTTCCCCATCTCCGAACCCGCCTTGACGGCGCCGCGGAGGATATCACCCGTCGATATTTGCACCGACCCGTCGTGGGCATTCAAGAGCTTTGCGATCGTCCCTTTGCCGGCCCCCGGCGCCCCCAACAAAACGATTCTCATATTTCCTCCTTTAGTGCAGTGATTTTTTAGTAGCGCGAAAACGGCCTTCTTTCTCAATACCGGAAGTAATGATATAGCAGAACAGGGCCGCAATTGCAAGGATCGTCGCCAATCGGACAGGGTTCGTGCCGTTCGCCCGGCGGCCTCAGTATGCCCAGTACGGTCCCGCGCCCAGGCCGGACGCGGTCCCTTCCAGGCCTATATACACGTTTCTGCCGAGAAAGAAGGGGAGGCCCCAGTCGAACAGACCCGGCTGGGATGCACCGATGTTGGAGAATACGTTGTTCGAGGAGTTGATGAGGGTGTTGAAGTTCGCGATCTGGAACTGGACCACGGCGCTCGGCGAGCCGGCCGATGCCGTGGTCGTGGCGGACAGGGTGAGTGTGGACGGGGGGCAAAACCAGCCTCCGTCGCATGTCTGGACCTGGCTGTCGGGGAAGAAAAAGCCGTTGGACCCCGAATCGAGAAAGGCCGGGTAGGTGATGTTGTTGAAGACCGTGGTGAAATTCCCGTTTTGGTCGGCGCCGTAGGCAACAACCCCGGAAGGGCCGTTGTTCGACTGGGTGCCGATGCCGAGCACGAGGTAGCCGCTGACCAAAGGCGTACCGCCGGAAGGCACGCTGGGAAACATCAGGCAGATGCCGTTCTTGTCGACAGGAAGGTGGGCGACGGGGTTCTGGACCTGGCTCGCGAGCGGGACCGCCGCGCCTGTGCACGACGTGCCGCTGCATGTGTAGTATACCCGGTTATTATTGCTGCTTGCGCATACCGGGCCGCAGTCCTGGACGAAGAAACCGAGCCCCAGGCTCCCGTTGTACAGGGCGGCGGCCGGGCTGGAAAAGGTCGGGTTTCCCGCGCAGACCTGTGAGGGGTTTCCCGCGCTGGACCCGATCAGGTGAATAGGCACGTTGAGCGCCTGCTCGCTGGCGGTGAGGACGACATTAGCCCTCTGGACCGGCCCCCAGACGGCCGAGCCGTCGCCGTATTCGATGCATTCATAGACCGGGAGCGAGCCGACCTGCACCTGGTTCTGGCTGAGGGCGGTAAGGAGGCCTGCCGGCAAGGTCTGTTGGAATATCCGCAGCCCGTAGTCTCCCGTGTCGAGAAGGATGTCGTTGACGGTCTGGCAGTAGGTGTTGGCCGGATCGCAGATGGTGACGCTCACGCACGGCTTGTTCGGCCACTGGGCCAGGGTGGCAGGCGAACATTCCGACCCGTCGACGGTGACGGTGAGCACGTTGTTGCCGACCACCGGGGGGAGGGTGGGCCCATTGGGAAGGGTGAGGGCAGGGGTGGATGATCCCGTGGGAGCGCTCGATGAGGACGAGCCCCCGCCTCCCCCGCCGCCGCAGCCGGTCACGAGTGCAAGGACCACGCAAAGAAAGAGCAGCCTACCTGATTTCATCGATAGCCACTCCGGGAGGGATTAAATCCGGGGCGTAGGCCCGCCCCTGCAGGTTCCGTACGTGACCCCATTTCTCGACGACCACCCCGTCCGCCTTTACCGACAGGCGCCTTAACCCCGGCTGGCGCGAAGTTTGCGCCAGCGCCTTTTGGTATTGGTCCGTGTACGAGCCGAGAAGCGCCGTAAGATCGGGATGTCGCATCCCGTTCCAGGCAACGGCGAAGACGATGCCGGACGCGGAGATATATTCGCGTAACGCAGCGCCGTCATACGTCACCTCCTGGACCGTGTAGCCGTTTTGCGCGGTCGTGCCGCCGCGCACGGCCGAGAGCGCCCTTCTGTCCGACTCGACGGAATCGGCGGTTTGACCCAAAGTCGCGAACCCCTGTCTGACCATAAAAAGGGAAACAATCGAGAACGCAAGGCAGAGAAGCAATCGACAGGACAGGTGCTTCACGGTTCACCCCTGGGCATTTCTTGAGCAACTGAAAGTAGTGTACGCGATTCTTAAGCAAAAGGCACGCCCGAAAGGCCCGGCCCCGGCACCCTTTTCGGGTCTCCTTACCGGGAGCTGCCGGGTGTCGTGGTGCCGTACTTCATGGCGAACCATCCC
>PLSJ01000377.1:8631-10532 GCA_003165115.1 Syntrophaceae bacterium
GGGCCTTGTATCCCAATATGCGGATATGCGCATCGCTGGTCCCGCTCCGCTTCGCCGCCTCCGCAATCGATTGGGAGGCCGTCTGAAGGTCATTCATCTTGTAGCTCGCCGTTGCCGCCAGGGCGTAGGGGTCGGCCTGGGTGGGGTCGGCTTTGGCCGCATTCATGAAATCTTCGCGGGCCTGGCGGTATTCACCCGCATCGAACATCTTCTTTCCCGTCCCGATGTCCGAGCGGTACGTTTGGTAAGCGGTCGAGCAGCCGAGGAGCGCCACGGCACATAGTGCGGTAACCAGACAGAAGATCCTTTTCACGCAAAATACCTCCGTTATTTTTTTAAGCACACGAGATTCGCCGGCAGGAACGGGCCGCCTTTGCCGATGGGCTTTCTCCCGATTTTTTGTCAGACCCGTACCGTCCCGCGATGCCCCCATGCTTGCTAGGGGATAAGTCGCCTGATTCGGTCAAAAGGTTACAGGGGAGGGAAAACTTTTGCGGGAGGTCCGCATTCTTCGGACTANNGCCTGCGTTATCCTTTGGAAATCATGCCCGAACCCGTTCGGGGTTCTCCCGCTTCCCGTTTCTGGAGTATGGCGCCCTTGCGGCCGATGACGATCTCTTCGAGGGGAATAGCCTTACCGGAGAGGGAGACCGCCTTTCTTACGAGCATGGGGAGCTTCGAGCAGCAGGGTACCTCCATGTCGACGACGGTGATGCTCTTGATGCCGGCGGTCCTGAAGATCTCCGTGAACTTCTTCACGTATTCCTCCACGTCATCGAACTTGGGACAACCGANNGTAAAAAAGGCGCCGAGGCAGGTATGAGCCTGATCTGGACGGGCCAGTGGGTGAGGGCGGATGCGACCTCACCGCCGTTGCTCCCGGTCGTCTTTTCCCGGGCGGGCATGGACGAGGGGAAGACCTCGATGTTCCGGGAAGGGCAGCCGCACGCCATGACCGATTCCGCGTCTTCCGGCTTGGGGCTTTCTTCTTTCAGGTGCTCTTCCACGGCGGCCGGATCGAACTCGTCCGATTCTCTCTCCGTTATGGTGAGCGCCCCTTCCGGGCATTCGCCGAGACAGGCGCCGAGACCGTCGCAATACGTTTCCGCGACGAGCTTCGCCTTACCATCGATTATCCGTATCGCGCCTTCCGCGCAGGCGGCCGCGCATTCCCCGCAGCCCGAGCAGCGCTCTTCGTCTATCTCTATGATCTTTCTCCGTACTTTCACCGGTTTCCTCCCGCTTCCGTTCTCCGTGTGTGCCGAAGTCGCGCGGGTCCCGTCCGGGAGGGCGCGTGACTTCGGCGTCTCCCGCTCCTTGAGGACCTCGCTGCGCAACGCCCGCAGCTCCGGCCCCAGCTCACCAAGACAATCCGCGGCGGATTTGCAGTAGGCGGCACACCCGAAATCCATCTTCGGGTTCGCGACCGTCTTCCCGCAGCCCTTGCACCTTCTCGTCGCCTCGTCCTTGAAGAACTCCACCGTGCTTCCGCAATGGGGACAATCCATATCGAAAATGTCCCCCGGCTTCCAGTACCTCGTATCCTGACCCGGACACTTCATGATTACTCCTTTCGAAAGGGGCGGACCGAGCCTCGCGCCCGCCCCTTTCGATTCCGCTAACCCAGGATCGCCTTCAAATCCTCGTCCGGTGTCGACACCGGCATGACGTTGAAGTTCTTCACGAGCACGTCGAGAACGGCGGGCGTGACGAACGCAGGCAACGACGGCCCGAGCCTGATGTTCTTGATGCCCAGGGAGAAGAGCGAGAGCAAAATGGCGCAGGCCTTCTGTTCGTACCATGAGAGCACCATCGAGAGGGGCAGGTCGTTCACGCCCACGTTGAACGCGCCGGCCAGGGCCTTTGCGATGGCCACCGCCGAATAGGCGTCGTTGCACTGG
>PLSJ01000286.1:0-342 GCA_003165115.1 Syntrophaceae bacterium
CCAGATGAAGGCCCTCGAAAAGTACGGCTACGATGCGGTCTTTACGGTTATGGACGTGGGTGTGGAGACCGAGGCGCTCGGGTCGGTGCTGCGATATAATAAGGGCCAATATCCCGTGGTGGAGCGCTATGCGCTCACGAGGGACAACGAGTTGAGCGGCCTTGCCGTCCCCGACCCTTATCATGCCGGCCGCATGCCGGAAATGATGAAGGCATTACGGATGCTGCGGCGCGAACTCGGTGATGACTACCTGATCGTGGGCTGTGTGCTGGGTCCCCTGACCCTTGCTTCACAGTTGCTCGGCGCCGAAGCGACCCTCTACATGGCAATCGACGAGCCCGA
>PLSJ01000286.1:369-2831 GCA_003165115.1 Syntrophaceae bacterium
CGGCGAACTGGCTCCATATCGCCGGCCCGACACAGACCATCCTGCCGTTCTACGCTCAGGCCGGCGTCGATATAGCCAATTTCGACTACTGTGTCACGCCCGAAGATGCCACACACTGCCTTCCGCACACGTGTCTCGACGGGAACATAAAGAGCCTCTTATTCGTGGAAGGCAGTCCCGAAGAGATCAGGGCCCAGGCCCTCACGCTTATGGACGCGCATGCAGTGAGGGGAGGTTTTATCCTTTCGTCGGGTTGCGAGATCCCGCCCGAGTCGAAAGAAGAGAATGTCGCCGCCATGGTGGAGGCATCACGGCATGAAGGCTGATCGCCTGCCCCGCCTCACCATCGCAAGCGGGGGAGAGACGCGCGTCATCGCCGCCCCGCCGGGGCTTTCCCTGCGCGACGCCATCGGCACGACGGACCTCAAGGTCCGCTCCGGCTGCAACGGGTCGGGCGCGTGCAGCCTCTGCCGTGTCCGCATCGAGGAGGGGACAGCAAACGAGCCGGGCGCAAACGAGCTGGTCATGCTTACGGCGGAGGAGCTTCGCGGGGGGATACGCCTTGCCTGCCGGGTAACGCCCGTCGGAGACCTCCGCGTGAGGATCGTCAATCCTGCCCCAGCATCAGATTGGAGAAGACTGATCGTCGAACCCCCGCCAGGACGCCGGCCGCTCGCCCGTCCGCCCGGCGGGAGAGCGGCCGGCGACGGCAAGGAATCCTACGGTGTCGCCATAGACCTGGGAACGACGAACATAAGCATGTCCTTGTGGGACCTGTTGAGGGCGCGCCGTCTTTCTTCCGTGCTCGGGCCTAACCGGCAGTCGTGCCACGGCTCGGACGTGATGTCCAGACTGATCGCGGCATGCTCATCTTCGGCGCAGGCGTCGGAGATGAGCCGGGTGGTGAGGGGATCCATGGAAGAGGGCATTCTCGACATGTGTGCGAGAGAAGGGTACGATTTCCAAAAAATAGCACATATTTCCGTCGTGGGCAACACGGCGATGCTCGCGCTTCTCGTGGAGAAGAACGCCGGCCTTCTCCTCAGCCCCGAGCACTGGACGGCGGCCGTCGATTGCAGTCCCGAGGATGGACGGACGTGGTTCGAGGGCTGTCGCATGAACAATGATGCCTCGCTGGAGGTCGTTCAGCCTCTCGGCGGCTTTGTCGGTTCCGATCTCCTGGCCGGCATCGTCGCCACGGGGCTTACCGAAGGTGACGGAGCTGCCCTGCTCATCGATTTCGGCACGAATTCGGAAATAGCGCTGTGGGACGGCACGAGACTATGGGTGACTTCCGCGGCTGGAGGGCCTGCCTTCGAGGGCTGGGGGATAAGGCATGGAATGCCGGCGGATACGGGCGCCATCTACAGGGTCGATGGGCCGAACGGCGATTCCGCGCCATCGGTGCGCGTTGTGGGGGGCGGTGAAGCCAGGGGGATTTGCGGCTCCGGCATGGTGGACCTTATCGCCAACCTGGCACGGGCGGGGCTGTTGAGCAAGAAGGGAAAGCTGGCGGAGGGCCTTCGGGACAAGGGGTTCGTCGTTGCCCGGGGCCTCCCCGACATCGTGCTGAATAACCGGGACGTCGACGTATTTCAGCGGGCAAAGGCCGCCATAGGCGCCGGGGTAAGGGTGCTGTTGACGATGGCCGGCATGGACGCCGGCGGGTTGCGGCGCATTTGTGTGGCCGGGAGCTTTGGACGGTTCCTGGACATACGGAATGCCCAGGCCATAGGTCTTCTGCCTGTCGCGTCGTCCGAACGGGTGGAGCTATGGGGCAGCGCCGCCCTTATGGGATGCGAGGCTCTTCTTTTATCGGAGGATGGAAGCGTTTACCTGCGTTCTCTGAGACGCGATAAAACCACCCTCGTCAACCTTTCACAGGTGCCCGAATTCGGGGAACATTTTCTGGAGAGCCTTTATCTCCAGCCGTTAGGACAGGATTGAGCCATGGAAAAAGACGGTTTATCGATCGCGCATTACGCGGACAGTTTCATAAAGGCGGCCCAGTATATCGTCCGGTTGACCGCCGGGCAGAACGCCCTGGAAGATCTGGGCAAGATTATCGTCAATTATTTTCGCGCGAGCTGGGTCGCCTTTGCCGGAATAGGGCCGGACAAGGAGATTTTCCTTCATGACTGCACGATGCCTGATAAGGACCTCTATGGCATGCTCCTTACGGAGGAGACGGCGGAACACATCCGTGACGTATTCAGCGGCGGGTTTCTGGCCTCCGGCACCGTCGTGCTTTCCGAGCCCTATGCGGTCACCTTCCTCCCCCTGGCGGAGCTGAACCAGACAAAGGCGGTGATGATCGTCGCCCACGAGCCGAGCGATCCCGTTTCCGCGGAACTTCTCAACCTCTATCTCGCCCTCGCCGGCATAGCCGGATCGACCATGGGCAGAATCACGACGGAACAGGAGCTGAGGCGTCACCAGCGTCACCTGGAGGACCTGGTGGA
>PLSJ01000144.1 GCA_003165115.1 Syntrophaceae bacterium
AAAAAAGTTAGCGGGAACTAGTGTGCGAGAATCCTGTTCTCATCGCTGCCGAATAGTGTTACTCTACCAGTCAGGCATGAGGACGCCACACGACATCGGTCTCTCTTCGAACGCGCTTCCTGGCGGCTACCCCGCGTGTTCGTAGCCGCGGTCCTCGCCTTTTGCTGCGGGATAGCGCTCCAGGCTTTCTGGCGGCTGCCCGCCGCGCCCCTTGTTTTCGCCACCCTCGGCGCGGTCGTCGCCATACCTTTCTTGTTCAGATGGGGAAAGTCATGCGCCCTCCTTACCCTCGCCGCCTTCCTGCTCTGCGGCGCGGCGAGGCTCGCCTTCCTGGAGATGGGCCAGGCCGCGCCGGATGACGGGAGGGAGGCCCTCTACGAGGGGATCGTCGTGGAAAGCTCTCCCCGCGTCAAGGTGCTCTCTCTGTCGGGACCCGCCGCATGGAAAGGGATGCGCGTGGCCTTCCCCTCGGCCGCCGACCTCGACGTGTCGCAGACGGTCAGGGTCTTCGGGAAAATAAGACCGCTCGTCCCCGCATTCAGGAACCCCGGCAGCATCTCCTGGAAATGGCTCAGGAAGCTGGAAGGCGTCGGCTACGAAATAAAGGGAAAGGTCCTTTCCGCGACGCAGGGCAATGACCCCGTCGCATACGTGAGGCGCTATTTCAAGCAGAACATCGAAAGGGCCGGCGCGCCGCGGGCCGATATACTCAAGGCGCTGACCATCGGCGACAGGACGGCGATACCGCAGGGGACGAACGACCTCTTCCTCCACACGGGCACCTCTCACGTACTCGCCGTATCGGGGTTCAACGTGGGCGTGATCTCGGGCTTTTTTTTCCTTCTCGCGAGGGCCGCCTTCAGGAGGGTGCGCCGCTTCCGCCTCGGCGGGCAGGACAGGCGATACGCGGCCCTCGTCACCATCCCCTTCCCTTTCGTCTTCATGCTCGTCGCGGGGGCGGGCGTCTCCGTCATCAGGGCCACCATCATGATCACGGTCTTCATGCTCGCCCTGTTCCTCCAGAGGAAGACGCATTTCTACAATACTCTGGCCCTCGCTGCGCTCGCCATCCTGCTCGTCTACCCCCACTCGCTTCTGACCCCTTCGTTCCAGCTCACCTTTATGAGCCTCCTCTTCATCGTCATCTGCATGGGTAGGCTCTCCCCCGTGCTCGCGAAAATCAAAAGCAGGATTTTGCGCTGGTCGTCCTCGACCGTGCTCACCACCGCGGCGGCGACACTCGGCACCGCGCCGATCGTCCTCTATTATTTTTACGGCATAAACCCGCTGTCGCTCCTCCACAACCTCATCACCGTGCCCCTCATGGGCGTATGCGCGACCACGCTCGGCCTCGTCGGCATGCTTCACCCCTGGGGCCGCCCCCTGCTCGTCCTCGCGGGGTACGTCACGCAGGCGAACGTGGCCCTCCTGCACGCCCTCGATGTCGGCTACCTCTACCCCCTGATACGGCCGGGGTTTTCAGAAATCGCCCTCTACTACGGCCTCGTCACGGCCCTGCTTTACGTGGACCGCAAACCCGTGGCGGCGCTCCTTTTTTGCGTGGTGATGCCGCTTTGCGCGCTCCAGGTCTGCGCCGATTACCGGATAAGGTTCAACACCGGCCTTTGCATCCACTTCATCGACGTGGGCGCGGGCGACGCGGCACTGATAGAAGCGCCGGGGGGATTGAGGATACTGATCGACGGGGGCGGCTTTCCGGGCTCGGACTTCGACATGGGCAAACAGGTGATCGCACCGTTCCTCCTTTACCGGAAGGTGCGCACCCTCGACTACGTGATCAACACGCATCCCCATGCCGACCACATAGGCGGGCTACGCTATATCATGCAGCACTTCAGGGTCTCACACCTGGTCACATCGGGCTTTTTTCCGCAGGAGCGCGCGTTCCTCGCGCTGGTCGACGCCGCCCGCATCCGGGGCGTGCCGCACCTGATATGGAAACAGGGGGACGGGATAGATTCGGGCAATTTCCGCATGACGGCGCTCTACCCGGCGCGCGACTCCCGCTGGGACAACCTGAACGACGCATCCCTCGTCTTCCGGGTCCGGCTTGGGGAGACGACGTTCCTCCTGCCCGCGGACATCACGACCGGCGTGGAGGAGCACCTTGTCCTCTCGGGCGTCCCCCTCAAATCGGACGTGCTCAAGCTCCCGCATCACGGGAGCGGCTCATCGAACAGCTTCGCCTTCATTTACGCGGTGAGGCCGCGGCTGGGGGTTTTGAGCGGCGCGGCCGGGGCTATCAAAAACCTGCCGAGCACGGATGCGCTCCAGCGGTACGAGGCGCTCTCCATACCCATCCTCAGGACCGATACACAGGGGCTTATCGAAGTCCGGTCGGACGGCAGCGGGATCGGGTGGAAGACTTACGGAGGTCGCTGAAAACGAACGCACCCGTCCCTTTTTTGAAGGCGCGCGCCCCGGTGTGCTAGTTTAGGCGGCCCTCTTCATGTTCGCCCGCACCATCTCTTTCATCTGGTCTTCCGTCATGGGCGCCATATCCGGATGGGCCTCTTTCGCGTGCTCTTTACCTTTTTCCAGGATCTTCCTGATCGCCTCGTCGTCGTTTTGCGCGTCGACGTTGATCGTGTACTTACACGGTGGTGGACAATTGAGCGTGTACTTCATCTCATCGCCTCCTTTGACTGAAAACTCGCATATCCTTATCCCGGGCGCGCACCTTCATCTGTTCAACATAAGCACTCCGGGGCCGGCGCGAAAGGGGGCGGGACGGGCGACTTCGCTTGCGTCGGAAAGAGCCGCCCTATCCTTTTTTCATCTGCTGGAGGATTTTGCGGTCCTGAAAGGCCCGCCCCTCGAAACTCTGGAGCGGCGTTACCTGCCATTCGAGCATCCCCCAAAAAGGCAGGCCCCGCATGATCTGATCGAGCTCTTCGTTGGAGGCGGCATCGATGATGAACGCCACGGCCCGCTCGGAAACAGGGACCCCGCCGGCAAGGATCTTATTGTCCGACCGAAGTTTCATCAGGGCCTCGAAGCCCGGCAGGACGTAATATTCGAGGATCTCGATCAGGTCCTCCGGTCCGGTCGTTTGCGGCCCGCCGCTTCCGATTACCAGGTAGTTCATGCATTCCCCTCCTTTTCCTTGAAAGGCCCTCATCCGGGCCTTGTCACTGTAAGCAATATACGCCGCCGCGGCGGCCATGTAAAGACGAGGGAGCAAACGGGCTTTCCATTGAAATAAGCCGTCACGCCTGGTAGAATTACTCATGTCCGGAAAAACCTATGAGCCGGCGGGACGGACGGGACAACGACCGGCCGGCGGGGGGCGCCTTGGCCTGCTCCGCACATTCTGGTCGTCGGAGATCGTCGCCGCCCGCCTGTATGCGTTTCTGGCGGCGCGGTACGGCGACGGCGGCCGGAAAAATATCATCGCCGAAATAGGGATGATGGAGCGGGGTCATGCCGCCGAGTGGGCGGCCATTGCGAGAGACGTCCACGGCGTCTCTTTCCGGATTTCCCTCCTCCTCGAGTGCAGGATAGCGCTCTTTAAGCTCCTTGCGCTCGTCCTCCCCCTCACCATATTCATGCATTACCTGGAGCACGGAGAAAGGAAGGCGATCCTCGACTACGCTGCCCTGCTCGACGCCTACAAGGACGACGAGAAAACGGCCGGGACCGTGATCGGCATCATCGTGCAGGAGATAGGCCATGAATGGCACATGATGGAGCAGGTCGCTGACAAGAGGGCGTACATTGCGAAGGTCAAGGAAGCGATCCCCGGCATGACCGCCGGCATCATCGAAACGCTGGGGCTGGTCATCGGCTTGCTCGCGGCCCATGCAAAGACCCTCATGATAGGGCTGACCGGGCTGATCGCGATGGTCGGCGGCATGATAGCGGAAATGTCGGTCTCCTACCTCTCCTCGAAGGGAGAACGCGACCTGAACGACGGAAAAACCAGGGAAGTGGACGTAAAAAGAGAAATCCACCCCTGGGTGCTGAAGAGAGAGCTCGAAAAAGACCTCGCGGAGAATGGGGTCGGCCCCGAGACCATAAAGCTCATCATGGACGTCCTGGGGGACGACGCGGCCGTGCTCTCGACCCTGGTCAAGACGATCAGGATCACAGCCGAAAGGCTTCAACCGAAAGAATCACTCAAGACCACCGGTCTTTTCTTCGCGGTCGGGGCCCTGCCGATCCTGCTGCCTTTCTTCGCCGGCGCCATATGGGACGCGCGTCCCCCGGTCCTCGCGGCCCTCGCCCTCGCCCTCGCCGTCGTCAGCGTGTCTGCCGCCGGACTGGTCATGGCCGTGCTCTCGGGCAAGCGAATATGGACGAATATCGCGCACAACCTCTGCATCATCCTGGGGACGTCCGCCCTGACCTACCTGGTGGGCCTGGCCGCCCGTCTTCTCATACCCGCCTGAAGGCCGTTGTTGTTTGAGCGAGATCAGGTACGACCTGAGATTCACTTTCTTGTTGCTCAAGCCGAGCTTGCTTCTGATATCGTTTCTATGGCTGTTCACCGTAGCCGTACCGATGTTGAGGCACGATGCAATCTCCTTACTCGTCTTCCCGTTCTTGATGAGATTCGCTATCTGAATTTCCGTGGGCGTGAAGTGGGAATAGCCGGACGACATCTTTTGCAGGAACGGCGAAATAACATGATTCAGGTTTTGTTCGATTATGCCTAAAAAGGTCGCCTGATTATCCGTCAGGCACATGCCTTTTAGCCTTTCCAGGTAGGGGAATACCAGCTCCTCGATATTGGCGAGGACAGAGCTTTCCACCGCTTTCTTGTCGTCTTCTCTCAGTTTCAGCAGCACCTTCAACGCCGCATTGGCTTCCTCGAGGTTGACCGATTTCCTTTCCAGCTCTTCTTCCCTTTCCTTCAACGCTTCTTCCGTCCTCATGCGCTCCGTAACGTCCTCGACGGTCCCTTCATGATAGAGAATGGCCCCCTCAGGGTCCCTGACTGCACGGGCGGTGAGTGAGATCCAACGCTTCCGGCCGTCCTTCCGGTACACCTCGCATTTGAAATTCTTCACCTCGCTCTCTGCGTCCAGAAGCGTCATGAAACGTGCGCGGCAGTCCGGGTCGACATAGACCTTCGCAAGGTCATCGACGTTCCGTATGAGCTCTTCCGGTGTATCGTATCCATGAATTCGGGCTATGGCGGGGTTGGCGGAAAGAAAGCGGCCATCCGGGGTCGTCTGGAATATCCCTTCCATTGCGTTTTCGAAGATGGCGCGGTACTTCTCTTCACTCGTCCGAAGGGCGTCCTCCATCCGCTTGCGCTCCGTGAGGTCAGTCACCGACCCCAGTATGGCAGGCTTCTCCTTGAACTCGATAAGGGTAACCTCGACATTTGCGAATTTCTCCTGCCCCGATTTTGTGACGACCTTCAGCTCATACTTTGCGGGAGCGGTGCTGCCTGTCTGTTGCCGGGCCCTGGCCTTGACTTTCACCACTTCCCGCATCCCGGGAGAGATGAAGTCCCAAAAACTCATCGATGACAGGTCTTTCAGCGTGTATCCGGTGGCCTCGGTAAAGACAGGATTTATATAAACGAACCTCTCTCCCTGTACGATGAAGATGCCCGCGATAGAGTGTTCCGCGAGTACCCTGAAGTTTGCCTCGCTTTCACGCAGGGCAATTTCTGCCGGTTTATCGCCAGTGAAGTCTTCGCAGCTCATCAACGCCTCGTCTACACAGAGGATCGGCCGTACGCTCGCCGCCTTTAGTCTCATTAACCATGAGATCCTTGCCAAAGTCAACAGAAAGGGGCCATCCTTTCAGCGGTTGTACCCCCCCATTGATCGCCATCGGAAACGTTGCATCGCGAGAAGAATATTCAGCCGCGCTCTTAAGAGCGGTCCGGCTGCTCAGTCCGGAAAGATTTTTCCGGGATTGAGGATATTATTGGGGTCGAAAAGCTGCTTGACGCGCTTCATTGCCGTCATCACTTCTCCCGATAGCTCCATGCCAAGATAGGCCGCCTTCGAGAGGCCGATGCCGTGCTCGCCGGACATGGTGCCGCCGAGCCTGAGCGCCTCTGAAAAGATCTCCTTCACCGCCTCGTGGGCCTTCGCCCGGTCGTCCGGCGTATCCTGGATCATCAGGTTCACGTGGAAATTGCCGTCGCCCGCATGGCCGAAACTGAGGATGGGGATGCCGTACCTCTCGCGCATGGCCTCCAGCGAACGGATCAGCGTCGGTATCTCGGAGCGGGGGACAACGACGTCTTCGGCTATCTTCAAAGGCGCCACCGTGTAGAGGGCCTGGGAGAGCGCCCTTCTCGCCTGCCACAGCTTGTCGGCCTCCGCGGGGTTTTCGGTCAGATCGCACCTTATCGCGCGGTGCCCGGCCGCGATGGCACGGACCTTTTCCGCCTGCACGAGGGCGGATTCCCTGCTGCCGTCGACTTCGATCAGAAGAAGGCCGCCCACGTTCTCGGGCAAGCCCATGGGAGAAGCCGTCTCGCTGCAGCGAATGGATGCCTTGTCCATAAATTCGATGGTAGACGGCACGACTTTCGCGGCTATGATGGCGGAGACCGTTTCCGCGGCCTCCTCTACTTCGTTGAAGAGGGCGAGGATCGTCGCCTTTGCCTCGGGCAGGGGGATGAGCTTCAGGGTGATTCGCGTGATTACGCCGAGCGTGCCTTCGCTGCCGACAAAGAGCCTCGTCAGGTCGTACCCGACCACGCCTTTCATGGTCCTGACGCCCAGGTGCAATATCTCCCCGGTGGGCAGCACCACTTCCAGGCCAAGCACGTAGTCCCGCGTCACGCCGTATTTCAGGGAATTGGGGCCTCCCGCGCATTCCGCCACATTGCCCCCGATGCTCGAATATTTGTAAGAAGCGGGGTCGGGGGGATAAAAAAGCCCCTTCTTTGCTGCTTCTTCCTGGAAGGTAAACGTCACGACGCCCGGCTCCACCACGGCGATGAGGTTTGCCGTATCGATTTCCAGTATCCGGTTCATCCGGGTGAAGGACAAAACCACTCCCCCGTCTACCGGCACCGACCCGCCGGTGAGACCCGTCCCCTGGCCCCTCGGTATCACGGGAAACCGATGGGTGTTGGCGAGCTTCAGTATGGCCGACACCTCCCGGGCGGACGAGGGGAAAACGATAAGCTCGGGGATAGCCCCTTCGGTCCTTCCGTCATAGGAATAGCATCGACGCTCCTCAACCGAAGTCTTCACGTTGTCGGGACCGGTAATCGCCTGGATCTCTTTGATAACCGCTGGGTCCATCAGTTTCTCCCTTTCACCCAAAACGTTGTACCGCCGCTTCGCTGCCTTTCGCGTTTCCCCGACGTCGCACCCGCAAAAAGGTGCCCCGACTTCTCACTCTTCGCAGCCTTCGGGGGACCGGAAGACGGCGCCGCTCGCCGCGCCGGTGACCATCGCGGCATAGCGGGCCATGTAGCCCTCCTTGATGTTCGGCTCCGGCCTCTTCCACTCTTTGCGCCTTGCGGCGAGCGCATCGGCACCGACCAGGAGGTCGAGCGACTTTCTGTCCAGGTCGATCTCGATCGTGTCGCCTTCCTTGATGAGACCTATGGGACCGCCTTGTGCCGCTTCGGGGGACACGTGGCCGATGCACAGACCCCTCGTGCCGCCGGAGAACCTGCCGTCGGTGATGAGGGCGCAGTCCAGATCGAGACCCTTGCCGCAGAGCACGCTGGTCGGCGTCAGCATCTCCCTCATGCCGGGACCGCCTTTAGGGCCTTCATACCGGACGACAATCACGTCACCGGCGGAGACCCGCCCTTCCATGATGGCGGCCATCGTCTCCTCCTCGCTGTTGAACACCCGCGCCGGACCGCTGAACTTTCTCATGCTGTCCGCGACGCCCGCGACTTTGACGATTGCCCCGTCGGGCGCGAGACTGCCCGTCAGCACCGCCAGGCCGCCCCTCGCGTGGTACGGGTCGTCGACGGACCTGATGACCCCGCGGTCCAGTACCTGCGCCTTGGCGATCAGCTCCCCCACGCTATGCCCGGTGACGGTCATGCAGCTCGTCTCCAAAAGACCCTTTCCCGAGAGCTCTTTCATGATGGCGTAGACGCCGCCCGCCTCTTCCAGGTCTTCGAGATGGTTCGGGCCCGCGGGACTCATGGAACAGATGTGCGGGGTCCTTTCCGCGATCCGGTCAAAAAGGGCCAGCGGCAGGTCGATGCCCGCCTCGTGGGCGATTGCCGGCAGGTGAAGGGCCGTGTTCGACGACCCGCCGAACGCCATGTCAACGGTAATCGCGTTCCTGAACGCATCCAGGGTCATGATATCCCTCGGCGCAAGGTGCTTCTCCACGAGGGCGACGACGGCCTTACCGGCGCTCTTTGCGAGCCTGAGACGTTTCGCGTGCACCGCAGGGACGGTCCCGTTGCCGGGAAGCGCGATGCCGAGGGCCTCGCTGAGGCAGTTCATCGAGTTCGCCGTGAACATGCCCGCGCAGGAACCCGCGCCGGGACACGCGCAGCCTTCGAGCTCCGCAAGCTCCTCCTCTCCCATGACGCCCGCGGCCACTTTTCCGACCCCTTCAAACACGGAGATCAGGTCGACCGGCCGCCCCCTGAAGCGCCCGGCGAGCATGGGACCGCCGCTCACGACCAGGGCGGGGATATTGAGCCTGAGCGCCGCCATCATCATGCCGGGGATGATCTTGTCGCAGTTCGGGATCAGGACCAAGCCGTCGAAGGGGTATGCCTTCGCCATCACCTCGACGGAATCCGCGATAAGCTCCCTGGACCCCAGCGAGTACTTCATCCCCTCGTGGTTCATGGCGATCCCGTCACAGACACCGATGGTGGAAAACGCGAGCGGGGTACCGCCCGCGAGACGCACCCCGTCCTTGACGGCGCTCGCGATCGTGTTCAGGTGGATGTGGCCGGGGATCAGGTCGGAGGCAGAGTTGGCGATGCCGATAATCGGCCTTTCCAGCTCTTCCGGCAATAATCCTACCGCGCCGAAGAGCGACCTGTGAGGCGCCTTTTCAAGCCCCTTCGTCATCTTGTCCGATCTCATCTGACCTCCTTTGACCCTATCTGGAGCCTCTATTATACGACAAAAGGGGCGGCAAAAAAACAGCTTATCCGTGCAGGGGCGGACCGGCAGGGGCGGCGGATTTCCATCGAAGCGTTATTCGGCGACGTTTTGTTGCATTCCTTCCGAAGACTGTGCTATAAGGAAAATTGTAAGCGCAGCTCATTGTAGGCGTAATTACCTTGTGTTGACCTCCGGAGGCGAGTGCCGGTGGAAAAAACTCTGGTGAATTTTCTCTGCTGCGAAGTGTGGTGCCTGATCGGCGCGTTCTTCCTCCTGATCGGGTATCGGATCCTCACCGGACAAATCAGGACAAGCGGCCTCCTGGCGGCCAAAGGACGCGAGGCCGGCATCAGCCCGGCCCGCATCCAGTTGCTCGTTTTTACTCTTACGGGCGCCTTTTACTACCTAACCGGTGTGCTGGACAACCCCACTTCCGGCGAGCTGCCCGACATACCGCAGCAACTGCTCCTGGCGCTGGGAGGCAGCAATCTGTTCTACGCGGGCAGCAAGGGATACGGCCTATTGCCCCGGCTGCGCGGTGACGCCAACGGCCGAAAACCAAGAAAGCGAAAACCAAAGAAAGGAGGACCATGAAATGGAAACCCTTACGCTTGTCATAGGGTGGATGCTCGCGATCGTGATCGGCCTTTTTGCGCTGATCGTTCTTTACCGTGTCTATAAAGACGACATTCCCATGAAATTCCTGTTGTGCGAGTCTTCGGCGAGCGGTGCCCCGATGGCGAGCATGGCCCGGTTTCAGTTCCTCATATTCACGTTCGTGATCGCCCTGAGCCTGTTTCTCGTCATCGTGGGAAACAAGGACGGCGTACAATTTCCCAAGGACATCCCTAACGGCATCCTGGCCCTGCTCGGGATCAGCGGCGGCAGCTACGCGGTGGGAAAGGGCATCCAGGCGAGCACGGAAAAGAACGGCAACAAGGAAGCCCCGAAACAACGGCCGTAAGATGGACCGACCCGACCCGGGCTCGCCGTGAAGCCTCAAGGAGGCGTGATATGACGAAGTGGCTCATAACCCATCTTTTCCAGGGTGATCCTGCCCTGGAATATACTTGGCAGGACTGGGAAGTGAAGGAATTGGACAGGGCAGCGGTTGCCCTGGGAGGTCCCTTCAACGAAATTCGGCAACGCATTCAGGCCGCTCACGGCGGCGACAACACGCCCCTGATCGCCTGGGCGAACAAGATGGGTTTCAACACCATCATCGGGCATTCTCACGTTCACGAGGCCACGACCTTTCAACACGCCTGGCTTTCGGGCGATGTGGAGACAATGAGATTTCTGAATGACGGCTGTTTTCTCGCGGGACCGGACGGGTGTCATTACGTGCTGTTCCCCAAAGATAAGGTGGCGTGCATCAGCGACCTTCATGTCGGGATGGACGAAAGCGACAGCGGAGCCATCATGGCATTCCTCGGTTTCGCCAAAACCAACGGCTGGACCGTATACTTCGCCGGAGATTCACTGGACCTCTGGGCGAGAGGCGAGGCTTACATCCTGACGCACTGCGGAGAGGTTGTAGACGCCATTGCCAATTACCCCAACAAGATCGTTATCCCTGGAAATCACGACGGCCTCGACGTGCCTGCCTTGAGGAGAACACTCAGAATACCCGACAATCAGCAGACACCATGGTACAAAGTCATTACCACCAACGACGCACCATCACTCGTGGGCTGGCCGAACGAGAAACCGTACGTGGCGGGCCCTCACGGCTGAGGCGGAAGGGGTGGAAGACCGGCTGAGCTGTTGCGCGAATCGCAATTAATTCGAAGCAAGACTCCTGTCGAGCTGCACGCCCCGTCCCCTCCACCCTCACATGAGCGGGGTTTGCATTCACCGCTGGTACCAACTTATACTGTAGGGTGAAAGGCAACATAAAGCGCATGTGTACGACTATCTCCGTGCCGGCCATTCCCGACGTGGAAGCGTTCCGGGAACTCATTTATGACCACTACCACAGGCACGGCCGCCGCCTGCCCTGGCGGATGACACGGGACCCGTACCGCATCCTGGTCTCGGAGATGATGCTGCAGCAGACCCAGGTGGAACGGGTCCTGGGTAAATATGAGGACTTCATCGGTGCGTTCCCCGATTTCCCGTCTTTGGCCGCCGCCCCCGTCGATCGGGTCCTCCTTCTCTGGCAGGGGCTGGGCTACAACCGGAGGGCATTGTGGCTCAGGAGGACGGCGGCCGTGGTCACCGGCGAATTCGGAGGCGAGCTCCCGCCTTCCGTCGATCTCCTTCTCACCTTGCCCGGTATAGGCAGGGCCAGCGCGTCGGCCGTAGCGGCCTTCGCCTTCGACATGCCGGTGGTCTTCATCGAGACGAACATCCGTACCGTCTTCATCCATTTGTTCTTTTCGGATAAGGGGCACGTGAGCGACCGGGAGATCATCCCGCTCCTCGATGCGTCACTCGACAGGGCAGACCCGAGGAAGTGGTACTATGCGCTCATGGATTACGGCTCGATGCTCAAGGGCGCCGGAGAAAGGGTCCATAGAAAAAGCACCGGGTACAGGCGGCAATCACCGTTCAAAGGCTCGGACAGGCAGGTCAGGAGCGCCGTCCTGAAAGTGCTCTTGCGCGAAGGAACCGTTTCGGAGGCAGCGTTGGCGCAGGTACTCGGGGAGCCTCGGGACAGGGTGCAAAAGGTCCTTGCCGAGTTGAAAAACGAGGGGTTTATCAGCGCCCGCGAAGACGGTTTTACCATAACGTCATAACGGTCGGGAAAAGGTGCTTCCTTGCTGAGCAGGCTGAAGGCGGCGAACGTCAACTGTTTTGTCTCACGAAGCTGGCACGTGGCCTGGCCGATGACGCTCATCATGCTGTTCGAGTTCCTCATCGGACTCACGGACGTCTATGTGGCTGGCAGGGTGGGGAAAGACGTTCAGGCCGCCTACGGCTTCGTCATTCAGCTCTATTTCATGTTCATCGTCATCGCCAATGCGCTTACCGTCGGCGCGGTCTCCGTCGTCTCCCGCCTCCACACGTCGAAAGACAGGGACCGGTTGAGCGGCGCGATTTTCTCGTCCCTCGTCGCAACGGCGGCTGCGGGCGCGATCACCATGTTCGTGGGCGTCGTCTTCGCGCCCCTTATCATAAGGCTGCTCAATATCCCCGCCCAGCTCAAGCCCTTCTGTATACCCCTCATCCGGATCTATTCGGCCGGCCTTCTCTTCGAGTACCTGCTGATCAACGGCAACGGGATACTCAGGTCCTGCGACAGGATCAGGGTCTCTCTCAGGACCATGGCCATCGTCTGTTTCATCAACATAGGGCTCAACATTTTCTTTGTCTTCTACACGCCCCTGGGCTTCAGAGGGATCGCCCTTGCGACGGCGTCGAGCGCGTGCGTCGGAAGCCTCATCAACCTGGCCTACGTGCGGAGCTTCATGACGGGGGTCCTTGCTTTCTCGGCACGCACGATCAGGCAGATCGTGGATATCGGGTGGCCCATGGCCGCGCTCCAGGTACTCTGGCAACTGGGCAGCATCGCCCTTTTCCTCATTATCAGCGAGCTGCCCAAACACAGGATCGAGATCCTCGCGGCCCTGACGGCCGGGCTGCGCATCGAGTCCGCGATCTATCTGCCCGCCTTCGCCTTCAACATGGCCAACGCGGTGGTCGTGGGGAACCTCCTCGGGGAGGAAAAGCCTGAAGAGGCCTACAGGAGCGGACTCGTTACCGCCCTCATAGGGGTGATGCTGGTGACCCTTCTGGTGGTCGTCGTCATCCTCGACGCCCGCTGGATCGCCTCTGTCCTCTCAAGCAATCCGCTCGTGGCCAGGGAAAGCGTCCGGTACCTCTATATCGCCATGATCAGCGAGCCTTTCATGGCGTGGGGCGCCATCCTCGGCGGTGGGCTGAGCGGGGCAGGCGATACGAAGAACGTCCTCATACGCGTCGCCTTAAGCATATGGGTCGTAAGGATACCGCTGGCCTACCTGTTCGTGGTCATCCTCGGCTTCGGGGCGGCCTGGGTCTGGTGGTCCATGAATATCTCCCAGTTCGTCCAGGCCTATCTCCTCTATCGCTGGTATGCGAAACGTAAATGGCTGAAGTGACCGACCCGGCCGTATCGCTTCAGTGTGGATGGGCGCTTTCCGCGAGCCGGTTATGGACAAACCTTATGTGCTCGCGGAGCACGTAGAACTGGTCGCCGAAGGAGGCCGGTACCTTCATTTTGTTGACTTCCCTTTCGATAAGGTCGAGCCGTTCAAGCAGCTCTTTCCGCCCCTCGGCCTGCCCGTCGTCGATTACGGCCTTTTCAAGCACGAGCAGCACACGGTACCATCGATAGATGCGCAGCTTCATGCGCCACTGGTACAGGGCAGGGGCAACCCGCAGCACCGGGATAAGCAGCACGATCATCGGCACGAACGCCACCACGATGCGGTTCACCAGGCTTGCCATCCAGAAAGGGAGGAACCTGTAGAAAAAGCTCCTGCCCGATTTGTAGAAACGTTTTGCGTCCGCGCTGATCCGGTATTCATGCTCCAGGGGGGCGGGGAACTCGCCCTGGCGCTTGAGCAGGCCCGCCCTTCCATGCACCTCGATGGCTGTCTCGAGGAGCAGGTCGGAAAGCGCGGGGTGCAGGTCGGGGCGGGCGATGAGCTCGACCGTGGGGCCGATCAGGAAGACATCGCTGCCGGGGATGTTCTTTTCGAAATCTATCGATCCTTCGGGAAGCACCAGCCTGTTCAAATAGGTTATGCGCCTCGTGTACGCATCGGCCTGGGCGAAACTGAGGAGGTACACGCGCGGCGTGAGGAGGAGCTCCCGTATGGTCTCGACGGAGGCGAAATCTCCCATGAGGAATACCGCGTCGACGTTGCCCCCGATGAGCTCCTTTGCCGCCTTTTCGGCTTCAAGATCGACAAACGGCGTCGCACCCCCGGGCCCGATGCCGTTCAAGGAGAGCAGGGTCAGCACCAGGGACCGGGTACCGCTGCCGGCGGGACCTATGGCAAGCCGCCTGCCTTTCAACTGGGAGAGCATGTCGACAGCCTTCTCGCTTCGATAGAACACGAGGAGCGGCTCATAGGAGATGCTCCCGAGAGAGACCACGCGGTCGATATCGATCTTGTCGGCGACCCCACCCTGCACGAATCCGATATCGACGTGGAAAGAAGGATCGGTCAGCCTCTCGATATTCTCGCGCGAGCCTTCGGACGAAAGGATCTTCAGCTTCACGCCGCTCCGTGCGAGTATGTCGCGATATTTCTCGGCGTTCGTCCGGAAGATGCTGTCCGCCGGACCGCTGGTGATCGTGAGCGTGTTGGGCGGGGCCGAATGAAAGAACCAAAAAACGGCAAAGATGATAATCAGGCCGACGAAGAGGATGGCCCCGAGGGCCGTCGCGGGACTCAGCCCGAAGTTTTCCATGAAGAATGCCTGACCCTGAGCGAGACCGAGCTTCTTACCTATTGCCATGTCCGATACCTCCCGCCTTTAGCCGGCGGTCTATTCGATCTCGGCCAGGGCCCAGGCGACAAACAACGTCGTCTGCGTGTTTTTCCTGGGCTGCTGGTTGAATTGGATGGGAGCCGCGCTCGTGAAGGCCCCATCCTCGTGCTGCGCCTTGCCCAGGTACGCAACTGCCCTCGCCACCACGTCCTCGCCTGAGGGAAGCCCGTTGAGGGCCATTATGGCGTAGGCGGTGATCTCGGGGTCCTCGGGCAAACCGCGGCGCATGGAGAAACCGCCCGAAGGGGCCTGCATCGTCAGGAGACAGGCGACGCCCTTTTTTATCTCGGGTGCATTCGCGTCCACGCCGGCCGCGCGAAGGGCCCTTATGGACCAGGCGGTGCCGAGGGCGACAGAGGGTGAGCCCTTCGGCATGCCGTAGCCGCCATCACTGTTCTGGCAGGATTTGAGCCACGACACGGCCTTCACCACTGCCGGGTCGTCGCCGGCCAAACCTGCCGCTTTAAAGGCGTCGACCACGACCGCCGTGTAGACGGTCAGGGGCGCGCCCTCCCGGCCTATCCTCCTGAATCCCCCCTGTTCGTCCTGGACCCCTCTCAAGTACGCGATCCCCTTCCCGACCGCCTCGCCCCCCTTACGCGCCTGCGTGAGGCCGAGTACGGCGAACGCCGTGTGGGCCGTGTTGTTGTTCCAGCTCCCGTCCGGCTTTTGGTCCTTCAGCAGGAAGGCGACACCTTTCTCCACGGCCGCCGCATGGGTGCGCCTCATGGAAAGGACTTTCACGGCCCAGGCCGTCGGCTCGGCCTCGGCGGGGAATTCGCCCCGCAGCCTCGACCAGCCCCCATTCTCCTCCTGCACGGACGCGATGTGGCCCAATGCCTTCGTGAGCGTGTCAGAAGCGGCGAAACCAGCGACCGGGATAAAAAGAGAGACAATCACCGCGAGTGAAATGAACTTTTTCATCCTGCTCCCTCCCTACTCATATTTTGACGAAGAGGACCCGGACAGAGACCGGAATCTCTCTCACGGTACCATATTCCCGTCGGTCACCACAACCCCTTCCGCCGATAAAATTCGGGTGTTTCGCGATAACCGCGGTCGGTGAGCGTAAGGCCGTTTCCTTTTTCCACGGGGTGTGCTATTGTGAAGAGCGTGGAACCACGAATCATTCCCCGGAAAGATCACCGCATATCACGAAACCAGGTGAGCCCCTATGCCCTGCGCACGCTCTATCGGCTCCGCGCAAACGGCTTCATCGCCTATCTGGTGGGAGGGTGCGTCCGCGACCTGCTCCTGGAGCGGACGCCCAAGGACTTCGACATCGCCACAAACGCCACGCCCGGCCAAATCAAACGGCTTTTCCGCAACTGCCGTCTCATAGGCCGCCGCTTCAGATTGGCCCATCTCCATTTTCAAAATGAAATCCTGGAGGTGTCCACGTTCCGCCGGGCTGCCGCCCCTTCCGACAGCACGGACGCGGAAGAGGCCGGCCGCACCAACCGCCCGCCCCGCCACATCAAGGACGAGGACGGCATGGTCCTCGTGGACAACATCTTCGGGACACCGGAAGAGGATGCCCTCCGCCGTGACTTCACCATCAACGCCCTTGCCTACAATATTGCCGATTCTTCGGTTATCGACTACAGCACCGGCCTGGGCGACTTATCGCTGCGGCTTATCCGGACCATCGGCGAACCCCGTGTCCGATTTACGGAAGACCCCGTTCGCATGCTCCGTGCCATCCGGTTTGCCGCATCCCATGGCTTCACCATAGAACCCGAAGCCTGGGAAAGCATCTGCGAGCTCTCCTCCACCATCTCCCGCGTGTCGCCTTCGAGGCTCTATGAGGAGGTGCAGAAGCTCTTCCTCCTTGGATCCGCCCGGCCGGCGTTCAATCTCCTGGAGGGAAGCGGGCTCCTTGCCGCCCTTTTTCCCGGCCTGGGCCGGTGGACCCACGAAGACGGCCGTCGGCTGGCATTGCNNACGCGAATTTTGGCTGGCTCGATCGGCTATGCGTGAGCGGCATACCCACATCGCCGGTCTTTTTCCTGGAAGCACTCTTCGGCCCTTTCCTAGAGGAGGCGGCGCTCGCGCGCCATCGTGACGGCATCCCTTACCACCGCGCGCTGGACGAAACCTGTGCCATCTTCATGGAAGAAATTTCCAGGGCCGTGGCCATCCCGGGACGGATCGGCGGCCGGCTGCGCGCCATCCTCGCCATTCAGCCCTCCCTGCACAGAATGCCGCCACGACGGCCCGCTTCCCTGGTCGGCAGGCCTGAATTCGGAGACGCCCTGGACTATCTCCGTCTCGGCGTAGAGACGGGAGAGGAAGAGAAGAACACCCTGGAATGGTGGGACGCCTTCCTGCTGGAAGTGCCGTCCCTCACGATTTCGGAACCGTCGACGAACGAAGACCATACGAAAAAGCGCAGGAGAAGGAAGCGTAAACGCCGTCGCGGCAGCCAGACCNNCCACCTGAGAAGGCGTAACGGATCAGGGTTCCCGGCAGGCGATCGTGCTTTTCATGCTCTGTTTCAGCTCCGTGAACCGCTCCTGCAATTGCGGTATCATTGCCCTGACCCTTATCCATATCTCCCACCCGGCCCGCCTTCTCGATTTCAAAAGCCACCAGGCGCATGAGCTCGCCTCCCACGGCCGCCGCGGCGCCCTTGATGGAGTGAGCCTGATAATGGACGCTCTCCGCATTTCCCGCCCCGGCGTGTCCGTTCAGGGCCTCGATCTGTTGCGGGGTGCTCTCGAGGAACGTATCTATTATTTTACCGATCAGGTCTTCGTCGCCCATCAGCCGGTCGGCGAGCGCCGCTTTATCGAAGATCGGAACTCCGTTTTCCCCGGTGTCATCGGCGGCAGAGGCGGGTTTGTCGCCGGCCTTCGGTCCCAGCCACCGTTCCAGGACCTTCGCCAGGGCGGCGGTATCGACGGGTTT
>PLSJ01000366.1 GCA_003165115.1 Syntrophaceae bacterium
CGGCAGATGCTCGCCCAGCATCCGGTAATCGGGCCTGAAATCGTGCCCCCACTGGGATACGCAATGCGCTTCATCGACGGCAAAGAGAGAGAGGGGAGCAGTCTTCACCCATTGCTCAAAACCGGGTTTCTGGACCCGTTCGGGAGAAAGATAGAGCAGAAATGAATCGCTCGCCCTGAGCTCGCGGAAAACCCGCCGGTTTTCGGCCGGGTCCTGACCGGAATTAATGCAGCCGCAAGGGATGCCCTTTGCCTTCAATGCCGACACCTGATCGCGCATGAGTGAGATGAGAGGCGTTATCACCAGGGTAATTCCCTTGCGACAGAGGGAGGGGAGCTGATAGCAGAGGGATTTCCCCCCGCCTGTCGGCATTACGGCCAGCGTATCCTGCCTGCTCAAGACCGAGGTAATAATCTCCCATTGGCCGTGGCGAAAGGATTCGATGCCGAATGACTCGTGCAGAATATGAAGTATCGCCGATTGTTCCAAAGCATTCCCGCCGTATGTGCGAAGGACCGCACCGTGCGTGACGATCCGCGCCGGCCGCCCCATGCCGTGGTGCGCGCACACGCCCCCGTCGGAAGCCGTTTCAGGCGCGGTCGGGTTTGTCTACTCTATATCGGTTTTTCCCTCACTGTCAACGATGTCTTTTCTTTTCCGGATTCTCCTACGGTTTTGTCCTCGCGCGCACAGGGGAAAAGGGTAGCGTGGTTTTCCGATGGGTTCGGAAATCGGCGACCGGAAAGTCACCCTGGCAGGTGTTTTCGAGGGCCGCGAGGTCGTGGCTCTTTCCGAAAGAGAATTTCGCGCGTGGTGCGCATAAATACCGGCTTTCTCATGGGGAGCCTAAAACCGGGAAAAGAAAGGCCTGCGGCAAACCGCAGGCCCTGCTCGTCTGATGCGATAATCCGCTACAGTGCCTTGAGCTTCGCCGAGAGGTTCTTTACGAACTCTTTTTCCACTTCGTTCGCCTTGCTCCTCATGACCCTGTCGCCGAACATGGCGAGTTTGCCGACCATGTTGACGTCCATCTTGTAGGAGATCTCCACTTCTCCGTTGCCCAGCTCCTTGAGGTCCATGGTGATCTTATCCTTCATGTGACCCAGCTTGGTCTTGTCAACGGCCTCGCCTTCCATTTCGAGGTGCGTGGGCGCCTCGACCTTGGTGAGCACCTGCTTGCCCGACATGGTGACCTTTATGATGCCGACCCTTTGTTTCATGGTGACGTCATAGGTCGTGTCGTCGAGCTTTTCGATCTTCTCGGCGCCCGGCAGGCAGGCTGCAAGGGCTTCGACGTCGAAGAGTGTGTCCCACAATTTCTTAATGGGCGCATTGATGTTGAACTTTCCTTCGATGATCATTTAGCTCCTCCTCTGCAATTACTGCGCGAAAAAATACGGTCGGTTGCCCTTTTTATTGCCTCTTTCCGGGGGAGCATGGCGCCCCCCCGAAAAGAGGCAGACGTGTCAAAAAGGCTGTGTGCGCGTCGTTACTTCTTCTCGGCTTCTCTCTTCTCGGCATCCTTCTGAATTATTTCTCCGAGAAGGACATAGCTTCTGTTGCCGGGCGTCGTGGCCTGCTCGATAAGAAGATCGATGAATGACAGACCCTGGGCCTCGACCCATTTCCGGTGGGGCTGGTCGCCCGTACCGAACATATGGCGGGCGCAGTCTATTGCACTGCCCGTTTTTGCTTTTTTACCGCACACGGGGCATATTATTGGACCGCTTAAGCTCATCGCATCCTCCTTTGGTTATTTCTTCTCTGCTGCTTCTTTCTCTTTCTTCTCTTTCAGGGCGTTTACCACCATTTCAGGCCGCACCGGGCATTCCTTCATCTGGACGCCGAAGCGGTGGAACAGGGCATTGCCGATGGCCGCGGCCGTGGGGTTCGTGAGGCCTTCGCCCGCTTCCTTCGCGCCGTACGGTCCTTCCGGCTCGTAGGTGTCGATCTCCGCGATGTTCGCGGGAGGCATCTCGGGCGCCCTGATCATCTTGTAATCGACCAGGTTCGGGTTCATGAGCTTGCCGTCTTCATACGGCATGTATTCGAGGTAGCCATATCCTGCCGCCATCGAGAAAGCGCCTTCGAGCTGGCCGATAAGGCCGAGGTGGTTGATGGGCTGGCCGCAGTCGTGGGCCGTCATGCTGTCCATAAGGGTGATCTTGCCCGTTTCCTCATCAACTTCCACCTCGACTCCCTGGAGCATATAGCTGTAGGCCGGGGAGATCATGCCCTTTCTGTGAGGTGTGTAGTAGCCCCTGCCGACGATCTTCTGGCCATCCTTGCCGCGGAGCGCCTTTCTGACGAGCTTGACGAAGTCTTCGCCCCTTTCCGGACGGGCGATGGCGTGCACCCACCTGTCCTTGATGTCGAGGTCGTAGACGATGTTCAGCCCTGACTGCGCATAGGCGAACTCGAGGAGCTGTTTCTTTGCGTTTTCAGACGCCATCTTGGTGGCGTTGCCTGTCATGAGGGTCTGCCTGGAGCCCCATGCGCCGAGGTCCGGAGGGCAGTGGTCGGTGTCGCCGGAGTGGACCTTGATGTCCTCGACTTTGACGCCCAGGGTCTCCGCACAGATGATGGCCATTGTCGTGTTGGAGCCCTGGCCGATCTCCTGCGCGCCGATATGCAGCTCTACCGTGCCGTCCTGGTTGATGGTGACGACCGCCGATGAGAACGAGTAGGGGCTGTCGAACCAGTTGAAGATACCACCCGACATGAAGCCGCAGGCGGAGATGCCTATCGACCTGTTCGCCGGGAGCTTGCCTTTGCCCTTGATCCATTTCGTGATCTCGTCATAGCACTGGTCGATGCCGCAGCTCGCGATGGTCGCCTGGCCGGGCAGGATGGTGCCTTCCTGGTGGGAGTTCTTCCGCCTCATTTCTATCGGGTCGAGGCCGAGGTCGGCCGCGATCCATTCGATCTGCTGCTCGGAGCACCACATGGCCTGGGGCGCGCCGAAACCGCGCATCGAGGTCGACGGCAGGGTGTTCGTGTAGACGCGATAGCCATCGTAGCGGTAGCCCTTCCATCTGTAGGGGAAGGAGTGGAAGAAACCCGTCAGGTAGAGGGCGGTTGCGCCCATGCCTGTGTACGCGCCGCCGTTGGTGAAGACTTTTGCCTCGCGGGCGCAGAACGTGCCGTCCTTCTTCACGCCTGTCCGTGTGTAATAGAACATCGGGGTCCGACGCTTGCTGGCGATGAAGTCTTCTTCCCTCGTGTAGACGATCTTTACCGGTTTGTAGCACTTCATCGAGAGGATGGCGGTGCAGAAGATCGCGCCGTCGAGCTCGAACTTGCCGCCGAAGCCGCCTCCCACGTAAGGAGCGACGACCCTGATGTCGCCCTCTCTCATGTCGAGGACGCCGGCCATGAGGCCCTGCATATAGTACGGGGACTGGTTGGAGTGATAGATGGTCAGTTTTTTGTCGGGGGTGTAGCTCGATACCGCGCAGCGGGTCTCCATGCACATGTGCGCCTGGCCGCCGCAACGGAACCAGTCTTCCCTGATGTACTCGGCTTCCTCGAAGCCCTCTTCGACCTCGCCCCATTCGATGTGACGGGTCACGTTGATGTTGCGCTCGAAGCCTTCATGGATCTCGGGAGCGCCCTTCTTTATGGCGTCAAGGGGCTCAAAAACCGCGGGGAGCACTTCATAATCGACCTCGATCAGGTCGAGGGCCTTTTCCGCGATCTCTTCCGTCGTTGCCGCGACCGCCGCGACAGGCTCGCCGATATAGCGGACCTTATCGACGGGGAGTATCTGCTCGTCGCACAGGTCCTTGTAACGCCGCCAGATGCCCTGTTTGATGCCCAGGGTATCCTTACCCGTCACTACCGCTTTTACGCCGTCGAGCGCGAGGGCCTTGCTGGCGTCGATGCCCCTGATGTTTGCGTGGGGATGGGGGCTCCGGAGGATCTTTCCGTAGAGCATGCCGGGAAGCTTGATGTCAAAGGTGTAGGCGGCGCGGCCCGTCACTTTTGCCCACCCGTCGACGTTATGGATGTGTGTATTGATTACCTTGAAAGGCTCATGCGGATTGATTACGGTATATTTGTTCATACTTTATCCTCCGTGTATTTGCCCTTGGCAACCGAGTCAATAGCGCGGACGATGCTGTTGTACCCGGTACACCGGCAGATGTTCCCTTCGATGCCGTCCCTGATCTCTTTTTCCGTCGGTTTCTTGGTCTCGTTAAGAAACGCCACGGATGACATGAGCATGCCCGAGGTGCAGAAGCCGCACTGGAAGGCGCCTTCGTCGAGGAAAGCCTTTTGAATCGGGGCGAGCTTGCCGTTTACTTCCAGCCCTTCGGAAGTCAATATTTTCGTCCCTTCGGCCTGGACGGCGAGGACGGAGCAGGCTTTTACCGCCATGTCGTCGACGACGACCGTGCATGCGCCGCAGGAAACGGTGTCACAGCCCCTCTTGGTGCCCGTAAGCTCGATGTGATCCCTGATGGCTTCCACGAGGAGGGTTTTCGGGTTTATGTAAATCTCATAGTTCTGATCGTTCACATTGAGACGTAACAACTGCTTTTCCATTGATGCCTCCTTGTCAGCCCGAAATCTTGGCCTGTTCCCAGGCTGCTTTTGCCATTCTCTTCGTGAGAATGCTTATGAGATGGCGTCGGTATTCTTCGGAAGCGTGGATATCGGCAACCGGTTGACACTCCGCCGCCGCCGCCTCACCCGCTTTTTGAAAGACCGCGTCGTCCAGCTTGGCGCCGATCAGCACCTTTTCGGCCTCTTTTGCCCTGATCGTGGTGGATGCCGCGTTTCCGAGAACGATGCGTGCGTCTTTGCATACGCCCCCGCCGTTCAGGGTGATGGTGGCCGCGACCGCGACGATTCCCTGGTCGCTGTCGAGGAGGTTGAATTTCTGATACTTGGTTGCCGACTTGGCGGGACGCGGGGGCACGATGACCTCGACGATCATTTCGTCATGGTTCATCGCCGTCTCGAAGAGGTCGGTGTAGAAATCATCGAGGGAGATGACGCGCTCGCCCGATGCCGATGCGACCTTCACGGAGCCGCCCATCGACATGAGCACGGGCGCCGGGTCTCCCGCGGCATCCGCGTGTGCCAGGTTGCCGCCGATGGTACCCCAGTTGCGCACCTGGATGGAAGCCAGCTTCTCTTCCATTTCAACGAGGACGGGGTATTTCTCTTTCACCATTGCCGATTTCTCGATAGTCCGGTGCGTCGTGGTCGCGCCCATCTTGAGGCCGTCTTTCGGGTCGAACGTCATGTAGTTCAGGTCCTTCAGCTTCTTGATGTCGATCACGTACTCCGGCGTCACCAGCCCTTGGCGCATGATTATCAGCAGCGACTGCCCACCACAGATAATCTTGCCGTCGTCCTGGTGCTCGGCGAGCATCTTGAGCGCTTCCTTGGCGCTCCCAGGTTTGAGATACGTAAAATCACTTATCATATGCCTCTCCTTTCAATAAAGTCTTCGATGTCCACCATGCGGTTGGGACTGTCCGGGATGTCCGGAAACTCCCAGCAGGTAAACACGGCACTGCTTTTAGCCCTTGGCCTATCCACTTTTGCCCCATTCGTCCGAAAACGCGCGCCACAGAGCTCGACGTGCCTGCCCCTGTAAATCGCACACTCTCTGCACGCCATTTTCGAGAAGGGACACACTGTAATGATACCCGACATGCTGCCTCCTTAAAGTATATCGCAATGACGCAATCGATCAAAGGATTTTCTCATTTTTTATTTGCTATTAATCGTCGTAATCCGACGCTGTTTCTTATACCGAACGGGATGCTGTTCATTATTCCGATTAATCAGCCTCCTTTCTTGTGAACGCATGTGCGAATATACGTTAAATACCGGTATCTTGTCAAGGAAATTTTATTTAAGTGGGGTCTTTAAAAAAAATATCCGTTCACTGTAGCGAACCGCCCGCGCCTATTCCGCCGGTCGACGAATGCGCGAGGGAGAAACCAGCCGGGCGCCCCTTCTGCCGCGCCCTTGCAAACCCCTTTTCAGGACGTCTCCTTTACGACGCCGATAGTCTGGTTCATCCTCATCCGTTTCAGGAATGTCTCCTTCTTTTCGATGGGCACGCAGAGATGGTAGACGCCCCTGGGAAGCTTGTACTTGCGGATATGGAGGTTGTAGTGCCGGAAGGTCCTGTAGGACAGGTCCATTGCCTGCGCGAGGACCGCGGTATGGGTCTCGCGATCCAGGTCGACCGTGACCTCCACGACCGCGTAGGGCTTGTAATAGTCCGCTTTTTCGATGGGCAGGCCGTATTTGCGCGGATTAGAGAGGATCTCCTTCAGGGCGGCCACGCGAAATACGTACCTGTCGGTCTCCTCGGGCAGAAACATCTCGAAGAAATCCTTCGTGTTCTGGTTCTGTATGGTGTCTCTCAGCCTCGCCTCGCCCGCGTTGTAGGCGGCCATTGCCAGCAACCAGTCGCCGAATTCCGCGTGCAGCTTGTTCAGGTAGCCTAGGGCGCACCTGGTGGACCTCGTGACGCTGTACCTCTCGTCGATCTGCTCGTTGATGAAAAGGCCCTCTCTCTTGCCCGTTTCTTTGACGAATTGCCATAACCCGCCCGCGCTCGCTTTCGACACGGCCCTGGGATTCAGGTAACTTTCCGCAATGGCAAGGTAGATAAGGTCGGGCGGCATTGCCATCCTGTCCAGTTCTTGGGAGACGACGTTAAGAAATTTGTCGTAACGCTTCACCAGGATCGTGAGGAGTCCCCTGTTTTCGAGAAACTGGTAGAATTCCCTCTCGAAGGCCTCCCGCACGTCCTGATTGGAAAGCGGTATCTGCCTGTCGCACAGGAAGAGCCGGTCGGGGACCGGCGCCATTTTCACCGACGCCATCTCGCTTTTCAGGCCGTCCACTTCCTTCTCCAGTTCCGCCNNACCCTCTTTTCGAGATAAGGGGACTTCTTTTGCAAGGTCTGGGGCTCGGCGCACAGATGAGAGGCAAAGAAGAGCACCGGAATCGCAAGTAATACCGCATATTTCATTTTTCGTTGCCTTCCTTGATGATGCTCGTGAGCGTCTTTACCCTGTTGTTCATACGATCCAGCAGCGCCTTGATGTCGATAAGGAGAGAGGCCATGCTCTCGTGCTTCTTCCTGTAGACCGCGTCGAGGTCTTTTCTCCAGTTTTCGGTGTTCTCCGCTTCCCTCTTGTTCGATTCCATCTCGAACCGTTTTGTCAGCTCCCGTCGAAGCCTGGGATCAATTTCCATCGAATCGCTCCTTTTCCTTCTCCTTTATTATGTGCCGGTAGAAAAAGATCGGCGCCACGGCCGCGATCACGGCCAGCGGTATAATGATCTTTTCGTAGCCTCTCGTATCGCCGACGAAGATGTAGACCACGTTGGCGAAGCTGTAACCGACTACCGATATGAGAACGGTCCAGATGATCGACGATGCGACGTC
>PLSJ01000059.1 GCA_003165115.1 Syntrophaceae bacterium
GAGGTGGACAAGTCGTTTTCGGCCCGTCAGGGTGTCTTGGAACTTCCTGCTTGCCGCCAGCGTCGAAGAACCTGTGGCGATGATCTTCAATTGGGGAAAGAGATCGGCACCTATCTTGAGCACCCTGCTGGGGTCGGTGAGCTGATGGATTTCATCGAAAACCACGATAGGGCGGTCGCAGTTGCGGAAGAACAGTTCCGGATCGGCCACCATGTCCTTTGTTACGGGAAGGTCGCAGTTGACGTAGAGAATCCGGTCTGCGCCAAGGCTCTGGACGAGAGTTGTCTTGCCCGCCCTCCTCACACCGGCGAGCCATACCACGGGCGCCTGTTTCCAGGCGCCTTCTATGCGGGAGGTCCAGAAAGGCCGCTCTACTATCATGCAATTATACTTAACATAAATTTAGACTATTTGCCAAGTATGATTGCAGACGAAGACTCCCTCCGACTCTAAAGTATTATCACTTCAGTTACTTCTCTGCGCCTTGAGGTGAACCGTGCCCTATCTGATCCAGGTTCTTAAAGGAAAAGAAAAGAAGATCAGGGAGCTTCTTGCCCGCCACGGCCTCACCGCGCAACGGGCCGCGCTCACCGAGTACCTCCTCACCGACGACCCCGCGTGCTACGAGATACGGCGCCGGGATACGGTGAAGGGCTACATCCTCAATATCTCGGAGATATCCTCCGAAGTGGCGGATGAACTCCTCACCATGCCCGAGCGTATCCCTTCCGACAACGACAAACCCTCACCCCACAAGCTTGTCCGTATTCTTTGCGGACAGTGGGCGGGGAGCGTGGGGCTCGTGAGCCGTATAAAGGGCGACATGGTGACGGTCCACGCGGAGACCTTCGGGTACCTGAGGCATGTGGTGGTCCCTCTGTGCGATGTAGAGACCTACCACGCGGAGATGCTGTGAGAACGACGGGACGGGTCGCGAGCTTCACGGTGAACAAAAAGCATATCTCGGTGAGGGTGGAGATCCCCACGACCGAAGGCGTCGAAGAACTCAGGAAGTACAAGGGGAAGACAAAGACCGTAAGTCTCGACGGCTTCAAGATCCACGCGGCCATCGATTCCCTCGCCCTGGTGAAGAACCTGAGCTCTCTCCTCCATGCGCCGAAAAAGAGTTTCACCGCACGCAAGCTCTTCCTCCTCATGGAAAAGGAGACAATGGATATCGTTGTCTCCACCGACTTCGAGGACAAGCTTCTCTACTTTCTCGATACCGTTGCTGCCAAGCGCACGGTGAACGCCGCCGACCTCCTCTACGAGCTCTCTTCCTTCAAGAGGGAAGGGGACCGCATCGTTTCCGGCAAGAGATCGGTGTTCGATCTCTCAGAATCCCAGGGCAGGGTGATCATGGACAAGCTTTCGGGCCTGCTCCAGGAGGCCTCCCGTGTTTGAAACCTTAAAGACGATCATCGCCACTCTCCGTGAGAAGGAGGCCGTTCCGGAGGAGACGATCTGTGTCACCCTCGCGGAGCTCTCCACCGTATGGATCAGGTACAACAACTCCTTCATGGACGCCATCCCCAAGGGACTGCGCGAGATTCCCCCCGCACCGAGAATCATCGAGGTGGCGCCCGTCGTGGAACCAGCCCCGGATCGGACCGTCCAAAAGACAGACCCCGCCTCCGTCGAGGTCGCGACGAGCGCCTTCTACAGTGATGTCATCGAGCCGTACCGCGATCTTCTGGAACGGGACAAAGCGCTGACAGGAATCAAGGCCATGGCAGGCATCCTTAAGGAGCATGGGGGGTGTCCCTCCATCGTACGGCAGGACTACGACACGGAAAGGGACGATGCCCCGAGGATCGCGGAGATCCTCGCCGGCGTATCCCTCCGGGACCACACGTTCCGGACGGCCCGGATCGCCATGCAGATCCTCCACGACCGGTATGGAGAGAAACCCGTCGCCTATGTGACGGTGATGCTCATCGCCGCACTCGGCCATGACCTGGGGAAGATCCCCGACTTTCGGGGCGGCGGCACGTACGCGAAGGCCGACCATCCGGTGACGAGCGAGGCCATAGTGATGGATCTTTTCCCGGACCTCAAAAGCTCCCATACCCTGGGCGTCGCCCTCCAGGCGATACGGGAGCACCACCATGTGGTAAAGGATCAGGCTGCCGTGATGCTCAAGGAGGCGGACGGGAAGGCGCGGGAGCTCGAGGTCGCGGGGGCGAACAGAAAAGGGAAGATCACGCTCATCGCCGAGTGGTTCGATGTCGTGGAGTATTTGGATAGGATAGGGCGGCAGGTGAACGTCACCCAGACGGGGAATGCCTTGCAGGCCTTCACCTTTGACGGCATTGTCTACTTCGATCCCGGCTTTCTCTATTCGACCGCCCAGGAGATGGCACTTGAAAAGAACGTGATCGACATAGAGCTCTTCCGGGAATCCGACCGGGATAGCGCGCTTTTAAAGATCCTCAAGCTCCTCCGGCCTCTCGATATACTCGGAGAAGAGCTGGGCGTGGACTACCCTCATCGGAGGTACGAGCTCAGCGTGAAGCCGGCGAAGAAAAGGCTTTATCTCACACCGTTCAAGGCAAGCGCCTTCGACGATCACGGGCAGTTCGAGGCGCGCCTGAAGGACCATCCCCCCCTACTGACAGGAGTGAAACCGCTATGATCCATGCCACAAGCCTCATCGACTATCTCAACCCCCTCACGTACATGAGCAGCGATGCATATGCCCTTATATGGCAGCACGTCTTCGCCTCCGTGCTCGAGGGGTTCTGGGCCCGCTTCCTCGCATCGGCCGCCCTTGCGCTCTCCTTCTTTGTCGGGGTATACCGGCAGCAGGTGGTCCCCGGCGTCATCTTCTTCTTCGTGGCCGTGGCCATCGCGTACGGGAGCTGCATCACCCGGCTCGCCTTCGGGTGGTAAGATGGCAAAAGACGGTGATCGCACGGGACATGACGTCACCCCCATCGGCATCCAGGGCTCGATCAGGCCGAAGAGCTTTCTCGATGTCGTTTCCATCGTCCAGAACTACTATCTTGCCGAGAAGGACGGGTACGAGTTGCCCGACAACCTGCTCACCTTGAAGGGCAAGATGCTCATCTCGGAGGTCGGGCTCAAAGGGGCCGCGATCTCGGCGCTCATCAGCATACCCCTCACTCCTTTGTTGGTCGGGGTCGTGGAGAGGTTCATCCCCATCTTCGGCTCCTACGCCTTTGGCTTTTTCGATCAGGCCTTCGCGGTCGTGCTCGCCCTTTCGTTCGGCATGGGGTATAGCCTCATCGTCACCCACATCGGCAAGTTCTACGCGGGGCGCCTCACGAAGAGGGCGATCAACTATCTCGTCTTCGGCCTCATGTTCGCGGCGGGCCTCAAGCTCATCCTCGCGACCATCATCTACAACAGCCTCTATGCGACCGTGCTCCAGGAAGGGAGGGTCGCGAGGTATCTCCTGAAGTTCTATCCCTACGTGAGCTAAGAGACCCTGGATGAGGCATACCGGTTCATCATGACGGCGAAGCCCGTGTTGCTCACCTCGACGTCCTTCGTCTTTCTTTCTACCTCCCTCATGATCGCGGTGCCATGGGTGGGGATCGTGATCGGGGGCAGGAGGGCAAAACGAACCATTGCCCGGGAGAAGATGTGGCAGTAACCATCGACGTCGAAAAAAAGAAGGACTCCTATTTGGGCTTGGAGTAGAGAGGTATATGTTAGTCACTTTTGTAGGTTTGCGAAACAGCCAGATTCTTGGCAGACAATACGCACGGAGCGCAGTGATCCGTGTGCGACCAACACACACAATACCTCAAGACAAGAGGCGATAACGGCGGGAGGGTATAAGCTTTTCCAAAATGAAGGGAGCTTGGCCACGGCAAAACTTCATAATGAGGACCTTGGCTCACCAGATCAGAGAGGTATCCTCCCGGAAAACCGTAAGGTCGATCGACCGCTAC
>PLSJ01000225.1 GCA_003165115.1 Syntrophaceae bacterium
GTTTCCAAATGCGTTTGCCCTGCCCTTGGGTGTCCCCAGGCTCAACAATAGCCCCCCGAGTCGGCCGAGACGTCTTCCGGTTTGATCTTGAACCAGCGAATCCTTCGATCTTTCCGAAAACCCAGCTTCAGGGCCAGGTTCATCGATTTGGTGTTCGTATCTTCGACCTGGACAAAAGGGAGCCGCCCCTGCTCGCGCAGCCTGGCGATCAGATAGACGGTGAGGTCGTACGCATAGCCCCTGCCCCTGTATTCATCGAGCACGTGCAATACGCCGATAGAGCCGTCGTCCTGGGTCATAAGCCATGCCGCAAGCTTTCCCGACTCACGGACGCAGGCGCTGGGACCGGCCTGAATGCGTTCCCTGATGTAGTCGGCTCTCGTCACCTTTTGATACAGCGAATGCTCGTATATGTACTCTGCGTCGTCGAGCGACAGCGGACCGAGAGGAGATCCAGGCGCTTCCGGGAAAGTAATATGCTCGGGCAGCACGAGCCGCGTCAGAGAGAGTTCCCACGAGAACTCCTTACCCTGGACCAGCACGGGAAGCATCCACTCCTCGATGGCGGCGAAAGCCCTGTCCGTCCCCGTGAGCCTTTCCGCAACGGCTTTTAGCTCCCGTTCGTCGGGGCTGCTGATATAGACCCACAGGCAGTCACTCTCTCCCCGCAAGAGCACCGAGTCGCCTATCCGTTCGAGGCTCCTGACCGGGTAGCTCTCGATAAAATTGAGCATATTGATATTCCTGATCTCGTCTTTTTTCAAAAACGAGATGATGGCCTTCCTCTCCTCACGTGAGCTCGGTGCGCGCTTTTGGCGAAGGCGAAAACGAGGCGGGCGGGGTGCTCGATCCTCCAGCATAGAGAAATACTATTGCCGGAACCGGGAAATGTCAAACCGTATACAAAACTCCCGTCCGAATCAGTTGATTCTCTCGACCATTCGATATATATTCTCTCTTCAATAGCTCAAACCATCCGGAAGGCATGAAGAAACAGGCCGGCAAGCTCATGAAGCGTGAAAAAGCAGCTAACCATTCGACGAACACTGCGGAAAAACTGCTCGACGCGGCGTTGGAACTCTTTGCCGCCAACGGATTCAATGGAACGTCCATTCGGGATATCGCCAGGCTGACCGGAATGACGATTTCCAATATTTACTATCACTATGGCAGCAAGGAAGGGCTCCTTATCGCTATCCTCGAGAGGGCGACCCGCGAGATTGTAGACGGCCTGACCGAGGTCGTGAATCGCGACATCGATCCGCTGGAGCGCTTCAAGCTCTTGCTCAGGGCGCACTTTGACCTTCTCATCAACATTGGCAGAAAGGAGGCCAACGTCCTTTTCCTCGAAGAGGAGCATGTCTCCCGGTTCATAAAACCCTTTCAAATAGAGATCCTCGACATTTATCGTAAAGAATTGCAAACGCTCAAATCCGCCGGATACGTGAGCCAGGAGAACCTCACCATCCTCGCCTTCAACGTGTTCGGGGTCATAAACTGGCATCTGCGCTGGTACAAACCGGGGGGAAGACTGTCCCTCGACGAAGTCGCGAATGAGCTTGTCGATTTCGTATTTTACGGGATATGCGGGCCGCCCCGTGGAATCAAATCGCCTGATTAACTGACCCACCGGTTTTCAACCGGATCCCTTTTACCCGATACCCTGCAACTTTTCTTATGATATGTCCGCGCGCCATTACGTGTAAAAACGGATATATCTATCGATTGCTATAAATTTTTCTTGACATGTATCGAGCGATTGATATACATGTAGAGTTAAATCACCTTATGTTGTTGTCCACGCGGGCGGTGAGTGGGGATATGATGGCATGGTCCGGCGGGTTATCGGGAAAAAGTCACGTCTGTCTGCTCACACCAGGTCGGGGCCCATTTCAGCTCCAGCGAAAATGTTTTCTTAGGGGGGTGATACAAAAAAACAACATTCCACAAACGGACCATGAGAGGCGAAAGACTTGAGGAGGTATGGAGACCTCAGGGCTTTTCGGCCGGAAAAAAGCTGAAAACCTGTTTCCTCGGAAGAAGTCGATAATGCAGACTATAAGGGGGGGGACGCATGAAGATGAATTACGTGGGGAAGCTTTCGTTGATCTTTGGACTCACATGGGGCCTGGGCGGTCTCGACCGTTTGATGGTCGGGCTCGCTGCCCCGGGCTACATGCCCGCGCTCGGGCTCAACTTCTCTCAACTCGGCCTTATCGCCGCCGCGAACGGTGCGGGGGTCGCCCTCGGCGCGTGGATCATAGGGCCTCTTTCCGAAATGTACGGCCGCAGATTGGGCGCAATCTGGGGAAACCTCGCCGAGCACGTCTTTAGCGGGCTGAGCGGCCTCGTCGGTTCCTTCGGGGGCATGTTCGGCGTGAGAGGCTTGATGGGCGCGTGCGTGGGCGCTCTCTACGGCCCTTCTTACGCGGCCATCGCCGAAGAGTCACCCCCTGAGAAGAGGGGCCATTACATCGGCTTTGCCCAGTCCTTCTGGCCCTTGATAGGCATGGGCATAGGCCCGATAGTCGCCGGTTATCTCCTGGCCGGAGTGGGCTGGCGTTTTTCGTTCTTCCTGGTGGCGATCCCCGGCGTTGCCCTTACCCTTTATCTCGCGAGCTTCATGAGGGAGCCGAAGACTACCGCGGACAACATCAGGAGAAGGAAAGAAACCGGAAGCAGCGCACTGATGCATGACGGCAAGGTGGTACACATCTGGGACGTTCTGAGGTATCGAAACGTCCTGCTCGCAACCCTGACCAGCATCAGTTCCATGGCCTATCTGTTTGTCCTTTTCGCATTCGTACCCGTATTTTTCGGGAAGATACACCACATGAGTCCCATTCAGACCGGCTGGGTCATGTCTGGCGGCGGTCTTGTCGTGTGGCTCGGCGAGATGTATCTGCCGCGCCTTTCCGACGTGATAGGCCGCAAGCCGTCCCTGCTGATCGCCTTCGCGCTCGGCGCTTTTGGTGGGCTTCTTTTCGCCATGGCGCCGCCCGGCACGAGCGCCGGTGTCCTCGCCTTCTACTTCGCCATCTTTTGCGCGGGTCTGTCCAGCTACCCCGTGTTCCTGGCCCTGGTCCCGACAGAGAGCGTGCCTTTCACTATTGCAGCGACCGCCGTGGCGTTGCCCCAGGGTCTAGGGGAGGTCATAGGCGCCACAGTCTTCCCCGCTATCGGTGGATGGGTAGCAGATACGTACGGCCTGACCCACACGATGTACATGGTCATCGCGTCGTGCTCCGTGTGCTTTATAATCAGCCTTTTCCTGAAGGAAACCGCTCCTAGGGTCGTAGCCAGAAGGGAAGCCAGGGCCAAGGCCCAAATTGAGTTGGCGTAACCATAAGAAGACGTGCATTTCAAACTGTTGATCAAAGGTGGAA
>PLSJ01000273.1 GCA_003165115.1 Syntrophaceae bacterium
CCGGAATTACAAGGTGTTTGTCGACGATTCGAAGATGAAGATCATCAAGGCGTATATCGGCTATGACGAGCACTCAAGGAGCGTCATCTCGGGGCTGAAAAGGGTCAGCAAACCGGGCAGGCGGGTCTATATGAAGGTTGAGGAGATCGGGCGGGGCAAAGGCAAGTTCGGTACCGCGGTGGTATCGACTTCCAAGGGCCTTATGACCGATCAACAGGCGATTGGAAGCCGATTGGGGGGAGAACTCCTGTTTCGGATTTGGTGAGGTGTGAAATGTCAAGGATAGGAAAAAAACCCATTGTCCTGCCCGCCGGCGTGCAGGTGGAGCTGAAGGACGGGCTGGTGTCGGTGAAGGGGCAGAAAGGCGCGCTCCAGAGGCCGTTCCTTGAAGGCCTTGAGATGGATATGATTGACGGGACCATCACCGTGAGGCGAAGGAATGACGATAAGCGGTCGAGAAGTTATCACGGCCTCATGAGGACCCTGGTCGCCAATATGGTCGAAGGTGTCTCGAAAGGTTTCGAGAAGAAGCTCGAGATCGTGGGCATAGGCTACCGGTCGGAGTTGAAAGGTAGCGACCTGGCTCTCTTCCTGGGTTATTCCCATCCCATCAATTTTCCGCTTCCCACCGGCATATCGGCGGAGGTAGAGAAACAGACCCTGGTCACCATCAAGGGGATAGACAAAGAACTTGTGGGCCAGACGGCCGCCAAGATAAGGGATTTGCGGAAACCCGATCCGTATAAGGGAAAGGGTGTCAAGTATGCCGGTGAAGTGCTGAGAAAGAAAGCGGGTAAGACCGGCAAATAAGGGGCAACCGTCATGGAGAGAAGAGACAAGATAGCAGCGAGGCTGAAGAGGAAGAAGAGGATAAGGAAAAAAATCGCGGGGACCGCCGAGCGCCCCAGGCTGTGTGTGTACAAAGGTCTGAAGCACATGTACGCGCAACTCGTCGACGACGCCGCGGGGAGAGTTATCACGGGCGTCTCGACTCTCACGACCGAGGTGAAGGCGGGGATGGCCTACGGCGGCAATGTGGGAAGCGCGAAGAAGGTGGGAGAGGCGATGGCGAATAAGGCGCTGGCCCTGGGCATAAAGGAAGTTCTCTTTGACCGGAACGGATTTAAGTATCACGGCAGGGTCAAGGCACTTGCAGACGGCGCCCGGGAGGGTGGATTAATCTTTTAGGGGAGGTTTTGGCTTGATTGAGAAAAGGCGGATTGACCCGGCAGAACTCGAGCTGGTTGACAGGGTTGTGTATATAAACCGCGTCGCAAAGGTGGTGAAAGGCGGGAGAAGGTTCAGCTTTAGCGCGATCGTTGTGGTAGGTGACGGCAACGGTCACGTGGGCTTCGGCCTGGGAAAGGCGAACGAAGTCCCCGATGCCATCAGGAAAGCCGTGGAACGGGCCAAGAAGGAGATCATAGAGGTGCCCATTAACCGGGGCACGGTGCCCTATGAGATTACCGGCGTATACGGGTCCAGCCAGGTCTTCATAAAACCGGCGTCCGAAGGCACGGGAGTTATCGCCGGAGGCGCGGTGCGGGCCGTGGTGGAGGTAGCCGGTATCCGGAACATATACACCAAGTGCTACGGGTCGCGGAATCCGCACAACGTCGTCAAAGCCGCCCTGCAGGGACTCGCCACGCTGAAGGCCCGGGAGATGTCCACCAGGCAGACAGCGAAGCAGAAAGCCGAGGAGGCAGAACGTGGCGCATCTTAAAGTTAAGTGGGTAAAAAGCACCATCGCATGCACGGACGACCAGAGGAACACGGTAAAGAGCCTTGGCTTCAAGAGGCTCAATGAGGAGCGGGTGGTGAAAAACTCGCCGGAAATCCGGGGCATGGTCAAAAAAGTGATGCACTTGGTAAAGGTGCTGGAGGATGTGAGATAGATGAAGCTGGAGGATTTGACAGGTCATGCTGGCTCGAAGAAGGCGCGGAAGCGGATAGGAAGGGGCCCGGGCTCCGGCCATGGCAAGACGGCAACCATGGGAAACAAGGGACAGAAGGCGCGCGCGGGGGCCCCGAAGGGGGCGAGCTTCGAAGGCGGCCAGATGCCTCTCGTCCGGAGAATACCGAAGCGGGGCTTTAAGAACCCCTTCAGAAAAGAGTACGCTATCATAAAGGTAAGCGACCTTCAGGCATTTCAGGGCAGGGAGGAAGTCGGGCTTAAGGAGTTTCTGGAGAGCGGTCTGGTCGACAAGGTAAAGGACGGCGTGAAGCTCCTCGGGAACGGGGACATCGACTTTGCCCTCAAAGTGAAGGTCCATAAGGCGTCGCAAACGGCGATCGGGAAGATAAAGGCTCAGGGCGGTGAGGTAGAGGTGGCTCAACAATGAGCGGTTTCCAAAACATCGGGAGAATCCCCGAGCTGAAGCGCAGGATCATCATGACCCTCGCGCTCCTCGCTGTATACCGCATAGGGGTGCATATCCCGACGCCGGGCATAGACGGGACGGTATTGGCAAGCATCTTCGAGCGCGCGAGGGGGACGCTCCTCGGCTTCTTCGATATGTTCGCGGGCGGCGGACTGGAGAAGCTTTCGGTTTTTGCCCTCGGCATCATGCCTTACATCAGCGCGTCGATCATACTCCAGCTCCTTACGGTCGTCGTGCCGACCTTGGAGAAGCTCTCCAAGGAAGGAGAGGCGGGCAGGAGAAAAATCACCCAGTATACGAGGTACGGGACCGTCGTTATCAGCCTGATCCAGGGCTTCGGCATTGCCGTCGGACTTGAGCAGATGCGCGGGGCGGGCGGCGAGCTTGTCGTCTATAACTCCGGCTGGGCTTTCAGGCTGATGACCATGTTGACGCTCTGCGCCGGCACCTCTTTTCTCATGTGGCTGGGCGAGCAGATCACGGAAAAGGGCATCGGGAACGGCATCTCCCTGATCATATTCTCGGGCATCGTGGCGAGGATGCCGAACGCGCTGGCAAGCACGGCCAGCCTCGTGAACACGGGCGAGATGAACTGGTTCGTCGTTGTCCTGCTCATACTCATGATGTTTCTCGTCGTGGCCTTCATCATCTACATGGAGACGGCCCAGAGAAGGATCCCGGTCCAGTACGCGAAGAGGGTGGTGGGAAGGAAGATGTACGGGGGCCAATCGACGCACCTGCCGCTAAAGATCAACCAGGCCGGTGTAATCCCGCCCATATTTGCGTCATCCATCATCATGTTCCCGGCGACTATCGCGAATTTTATCCAACACCCGTATATGAAGCGGTTTAGTGAGCTTCTCACCCCCGGAAGCGCCCTCCACGAGGTGCTCTATATCGGCTTCATCATATTTTTCTGTTTTTTCTACACGGCAATCGTGTTCAACCCCGACAACGTGGCGGACAATATGAAGAAATACGGGGGTTACATCCCGGGGATCCGCCCCGGTAAGAAGACAGCCGACTATATCGAAAGGATACTTTCCAGGATTACCCTGACCGGCGCCGTCTACATATCTTTTGTCTGCGTGCTGCCGACCATACTGGTACAGAAATTCAACGCTCCCTTCTATTTTGGCGGAACCGCCCTGCTTATCGTCGTGGGCGTCGGCCTCGATACGATTCAGCAGATCGAGTCTCATCTTATTCTGCGTCATTACGATGGCCTCGTGAAGAAGACGGCAAAGATGAAAGGGAGACGATAGGCTGTGCGGTTGACCGGAAAAGGGGGAGAAGGCATTGACGGATGATACTACTGAAAAACGCAGAGGAGATAGAGAGGATAAGGAGTGCCGGCAAGTTCGCCATGGAAGTGCTGACGGAGCTGGGGCGCCATGTGAAGGAAGGCGTCAGGACTTCGGACCTCGAGGCAGTCTGCGAGGAAATGATAGGGAAGCGGGACGATATTGAGGCCGCGTTCAAAGGGTACAACGGCTATCCGTACTGCCTCTGCGTGTCGGTGAATGACGAAGTCGTCCACGGCATGCCCTCCGACGGCCGCTTTTTGAAGGAAGGGGACATAGTAAGTCTGGACTTCGGGGCGATCTACAGAGGGTATTACGGCGATGCCGCCCTGACGTATCCGGTGGGGAAGATATCGGAAAAAGCGTCCAGGCTGGTCACCGTCACGAAGGAGTCTCTTTACAAGGGTATTGACGAGGTCCGGGAAGGGGCGAGGCTCCATGATGTTTCCTCCGCCATCCAGTCTTTCGTTGAAGCGGAAGGCTTTTCCGTGGTGAGGGAGTTTGTGGGCCACGGTGTCGGCAGGAATTTACACGAGGAGCCGCAGATACCCAACTTCGGCGTGAAGGGCACGGGCGTCCGGCTGAAGAAGGGTATGGTGCTTGCCATAGAACCTATGATAAACGAAGGCGGAAGCGACGTGGTAATCAGGGAAAACGGATGGACGGCGGCGACCAGGGACGGAAGACTCTCTGCTCATTTCGAGCATACTGTCGCACTTACAGACAAAGGGACGGAGATTTTGAGCGCACTATGAGGTTGTATGCCAAAAGGTGAAGGAATCGAGGTAGAGGGAACGGTAGTGGAGCCCTTGCCGAACGCGATGTTCAGGGTGGAGTTGCCGAACGGACACAGGGTACTCGCCCACGTGTCCGGGAAGATGCGCATGAACTATATAAAGATTTTGCCCGGAGACAAGGTGATCGTCGAGCTCTCGCCGTACGATCTGACGAGAGGCAGGATAATCTATAGGGCGAAGTAGGGTAGGTTGAGCGGGGAGGCTCGACGGGCTCTGCCCGGCGAGGGGGTGCTGAACCCCAATAATTGCTGCAGGAGGTTTTTCATGAAAGTGCGGCCGTCAGTGCAGAAACGATGCGACAAGTGCAAGATCATCAAGAGAAAAGGGATAATAAGGGTTATATGCGAAAACCCTAAGCATAAGCAAANNAGGTCATAGTGGCACGAATTGCTGGCGTTGATATCCCGAGAGAAAAGCGGATAGAGGTTGCGCTTACCTACCTCTACGGGATCGGCAGGTCCTTATCGAACCAGATACTTTCGCAGGCAGGCATCGATCCGAACAAGCGGACGAATACGCTCAGCGAGGAAGAGGTTGCCAGGATCAGGGATATTATCGAGCAGGAGCACAAGATAGAAGGCGACCTGCGTA
>PLSJ01000425.1 GCA_003165115.1 Syntrophaceae bacterium
CGGACAATGTCGGGAATCGGTGACGACCCTTATCATGGCGAGCCACAGCCCGCTTACCGCCGTGTACTCGGACCGCGTGCTGCGGATGGTCGACGGCGTCCTGCGGGAAGAGACCCCCGATAAACAGGTCTTCCCTTGAAGATCGTCACAAAGGCTTTCCTCAGGCACCTGGCGAGAAGACGGAGCCTGAGCCTCCTTCAGGTGCTCGGCATCGGGTGCGGCGTCGCAGCGGTGATCGGTATGCTTCTTTCGGCCCGCGCGGCGCTCTTCAGCTTTTCCAGGGCAATCGAGTTTCTGAACGGCAAGGCGAGCCATTCGCTGGAACGCACCGCGGGTCCCCTTCATGAATCGGTGCTGACCGGCCTGATCGACGATCCGGCGGTCCTCGCCTTCTCGCCCGTAATAGACCGCCGGCTCCGCCTCGAAAATGGAGAGCCGGTCCGCCTCCTGGGGATCGACCCCTTCCTTGACGCGTCGATGAGGCCCCGGTTCTTCCGCATCCGTGGGGACGAGGCCACCGGTCCCCGGCAGGAAGAGCTCTCTTTCCTCCTCGACCCCCAGGCCGTCCTCATCGACGGGCAGACCGCGTCACGTCTCCACGTGCACGTGGGAGATACGGTCCGCACTTCACGGGGCGCACTTCACCTCGCCGCCACCTTTCCCAGTCCATCGCCCGAACCGCTCATCGTCATGGACATAGGCCATGCGCAGGATATCTTCGGCCTGCGGGGAAAGATCGACCGCGTCGACCTTGTCCTCGGGGACGAGGCTTCCTTCCTTTCCCGCTACGGGCAAGGGTTCAGGGTCCAGTCGACAAGGCAGAAGGAGCAGGTATACGCAGGCATGCTCCGCGCCTTCCGGCTCAACCTCGAAGCCCTTTCGCTCATCGCGCTTTTTGTCGGCGTCTTTCTCGTCTACAACACGACGATGTTTACGATTGCAGGCAGGAGAAAGGATGCGGCGATACTCGTGAGCCTCGGGGCAAGCAGGCGCGAGATCGCATCCGCCTTCCTCACGGAGATACTCATCTTCGGCGTGGGTGGGGGACTGCTGGGCGGCCTGTTCGGCTACGCCTTGAGCCGTTTCCTCACCGGCCTGGTCGGCCAGACAATCAGCAACCTCTACTTTTTCCTGAAGCCCGCGCCCCTGCCGTGGTCGTGGTCGATCATCGCCATCGGCGCCTTTTTCGGCTGCTCCGCGAGTCTCCTCGGAAGCTTCTTCCCGCTCCTGGAGCTGGCCCGCGTCGATCCCATCCAGATACTCCACCCGAAAACGACGACGAGGAAGAGCATAGCGGGGACCAGGAGGATTGCATCGCTGGGCCTCGCGACGCTCGGCCTGACCCTCGTGCTCCTTATGTGCTCGTCCCTGCACGTGTACGTCGGCTTTGCCGCCGCGTTCGCGTTCCTCTTCGGCTCAAGCCTGCTCACGGGCATGTTCCTCGTCCTGGCAAGCCCGTTCCTCAAGGGCGTCCTCACCTTCCTGGGCGGCCTTCCCGGCCGGATGGCGGCCGGAAATATAAGGCAGAACCTGGGCCGGACCGCTGTCGCCATCGCCGCCTTTTCCGTGGCCCTTTCCATGTCCGTCGGCCTCGGCTCGATGATAGGGAGCTTCAGGGAATCGCTCATCTGGTGGATGGACACGCAGCTCAGGGCCGACATCTACGTCGGCAGCACTTCGGAGGGGATCGAGGTCCCGCAGGAGTTCTACCGGGAAGTGGCGGCCATGCCGGGCCTGGGCGGGGTCGACCCGTACAGGAACGCGCAGGTGATCTATAGGGGAAGCTCCATCTCCGTGGCCGCGGTCAGCGCCGACGTCCTGCGCAGGTACACCCATTTCGGCTGGCTCAAGGGGGGCAACGAGCACTGGGAGCAGGTGCTGCAGGGTGAGGTGATCGTCTCGGAAAGCTTTGCCCGCGGCTTCAAGGTCTCCCCGGGAGACACGGTCGAGCTGCAAGGCCGCGCGGGACCGGTGCGCTTAAAGGTGGCGGCCGCGTTCTATGACTACACGACGGAGCACGGACTCGTCATGATGGACCGTTCCACCTACCTTGCCGTCTTCGGCGACCATACGCTCAACAGCATCGGGGTCTTCATTGACAGCGCCAGTCCCGACAGGGAAAGACTCATCGACGAGGTGAGGGCGAAGGCCCGCCGGGCCGGCCTGCCCGCCTTCACGCAAGGGGAGCTGAGGGGCAGGATCCTTTCCGTCTTCGATTCCACGTTCGCCGTCACACGGTCGATGAGGATGCTCGCGATTATCGTCGCTTTCTTCGGTATAGCCGGCGCCCTCCTCACCCTCTTCATCGAACGGCAGCGTGAGTTCGGCATCTACAGGGCCCTCGGCTTCTCCGTGAGACAGGTCGCGGCCATGACGCTCCTCGAGGGCCTCGGGATGGGCATGGTGAGCCTCGTGCTGAGCATCTTCACCGGGACCGTCCTCGCCGTGATACTGATAAAAGTGATTAACCTCAGGAGCTTCAACTGGACGATCTTCTTCTATCCCGCATGGGGACCCTACCTCACGGCAGCGATCACCGCGTTCCTCGCGAGCACGGGAGCGGCACTCTATCCCATCTGGAAGGTGCTGCGCACCTATCCACACATACAGCTCAGGGAGGAATGAGTACAGGGATGGACCGGTCGACCGAGTTGCATTCAAAGAGGCACCCCCGACTTCGTATAGAACTTCTCCAGTCCGCCCTCCTCTTGGGCGCCTTGCTCCTCTGCCTCCTGGCGTCCGCGGCGGCGGCAGGCCCCGGGTGGCAACAGGCCACGGCCCCGAGGGAGTGGCAATTCCCCGCGGACTACGGCGCCCATCCGGCCTATAGGACCGAGTGGTGGTATTTTACCGGCAACCTGACGGACGCCTCGGGGAATGCTTTCGGGTACCAGCTCACGTTTTTCCGGCAGGGGATACGGCTGCGCCCGGCGGACCCCGGAAACCCCTGGTCGCTGCGCGACCTCTACCTGGCCCATTTCACCGTGACGGACGTGGCGAAAAAGCGTTTCATTTTCGACGAGGCCGTGTCAAGGACGGGTCCGGGCCTCGCCGGCAGCAGGGAAGGCGGCCTGGATGTCCGGCTCCTCGGCTGGTCGGCCCGCATGGAAGGGGGTAAGGTCTTTCTTAGGGCAAAGGGAAACGCCGCCGCCCTTGCCCTTGAGCTGTCCCTGCGAAAACCGCCGGTGGTACATGGAGAGAAGGGCTTCAGCAGGAAAGGCCCTCTTCCGGGGCAGGCATCCTACTACGCGACGTGCACGGACCTCAAGACCACGGGCTTGCTCAAGACGGGGAACGACGGCAGCGTCACGGTGTCGGGCACAAGCTGGTTCGATCACGAATTCGGCTCGAACCAACTCGCGGCCGGACAGGTGGGCTGGGATTGGTTCGGCCTCCATCTCTCCGACGGAAAAGACCTCATGCTCTATTTTCTCAGGCGTGGCGGCGGCGCGATC
>PLSJ01000420.1 GCA_003165115.1 Syntrophaceae bacterium
AGTATTCGGCGCTTTCCCACGCCGCGCATTGCCCCTTGATCATCCCCACGCCGAGCCGCCCGGTGAGGCCGTTCCACCTCGCGGGTTCTTCCTTCACCCGCGTCATGGTGACGGCCACGCGGAGGCGGCTGTTTTGTTCCTGCATAGCCGTGAGCTCATCGAGAAAAGGCGTTTCCTCGGGCGTCCTGCTCGAATATAGCAGGGTAATCGCATGGCCGGTGGCCGCATCGGTCGCATAGCGGCACAGGGAGCGAAACGGTGCGATGCCGACGCCGCCCGCGAGAAAGGCGAGAGGGGTCGCCGTATTCTCTGGAAGGGTAAGGGACCCGAACGGCGGCCCGAGGGTGACGTGAGTCCCCGGCGGCATTTCGGCCATGGTCCGTTTTAGCGCGCTGTCGCCCAGCTTTGTGACAAAAAGCAGCTCTTTCTCAAGGGGCGACGAGCTGATGCTGAAGGGACGCCTCAAGCCCCGGTCGTCTTGAAACCCCAGGTCCGGAACGGAAACAAGGCAGTATTGTCCCGCAAGGAACCGATAATCCTCCGGTTTGTCGAAGCGGAAGACCGTGACCCCGGAGGCCAGTTTTTGCCGGTCGATGAAAGTCGCCTTATAGTCCATGGGCACCACCTTATGAAGTCTTCCCGATATGGTCCTGCTTGTATTATATGCCCGCTGAGCCAGATTTGCCGGAAAGGCCGGCGGCTCATCGGATGGTAACGGGGTCGGGCACGGTATCGGCAAGCTCGACCCAGACGCTTTTCGCCTGGGTGAACTCCCTCAGTGCGTCCAGGCCCATCTCTCTGCCGTAGCCGCTCTGTTTATAACCCCCGAAGGGAGACGCGTACGAAAGGGCGCGGTAGGTGTTGATCCATACCGTGCCCGCTTCCAGGTCCCTCGCCACCCGGTGGGCCCGCCTGATGTCATTGGTCCAGATGCCCGCGGCCAGCCCATACCGTGTCCGGTTCGCAAGGGCGATTACCTCCTCTTCCTCCCGGAACGTCAAGACCGCAAGCACCGGCCCGAAAACCTCCTCCTGGGCCAGGTGCGAATCGTTCACGACGCCGTCGAAGATGGTGGGCATGAAGAACCAGCCCTGACCGAGTGCAGGGTCTTCGGGGCGCCTTCCCCCATAGAGGAGCGTGGCGCCGTCTTTGAGCGCGCCTTCGACGAAGCGCTCCACCTTGCGCAACTGGTCCATGGTTGAAAGGGGTCCCATCTCCGACTCCATTTTCGAGGGATCGCCCAGCCTGATTGATTTTACGCGCTCCACGAGGCGCTCCACGAACTCATCGTGTATCGACTCGTGCAGGAAGAGCCGGGAGCCGGCCAGGCAGGTCTGGCCGCCCGCGGCGAATATGCCCGCGATGCAGCCGTTCACCGCGTTCGGGACGTGCGCGTCATTGAAGACGATATTGGGTGACTTGCCGCCCAGCTCCAAAAGCACGGGCGTAACGTTGGCCGCCGCCTGCTGCCCGACGACCTTGCCTACCTCGGTCCCTCCGGTGAAGACGACCTTGCGGACCAACGGATGGCTGACCAGGGCCGTCCCGGCCGTCTTCCCGAAGCCGGTGACCACATTGACCACGCCCGGCGGGAAACCGGCTTCCTTCACCAGACCTGCGAATTCCAGGGTCGACGCCGAGGCGTGCTCCGAGGGTTTTATCACCACCGTATTGCCCGCAGCCAGTACGGCGGCCAGGCTGAAGCTCAAGATGAGCAAGGGGGAGTTCCAGGGGGTGATGATGCCGACCACGCCCACCGGCTCCCTCAGCGTGTAGTTGAAGACCGATGTCTTGTCGAGGGGGATGGTCTCACCCATGATCTTGTCGGCAAGACCGGCATAATAGTAGTAGTAGCCGGGAAGGGCCTTTGCCTGCCCGAGCATCTCCCGGATCAGCTTGCCGTTGTCCCTTGAATCGACGCCGGCCAGGCGCTCGGCGTTATCCCGCAGCAGGTCCCCGAAGCGCCTCATGAGTTGGCCCCTGGCCGCCGGCGCCATCCCCTTCCAGGCGGGATTGTCCAAGGCGGCGCGGGCCGCTTTTATTGCGCGGTCCACGTCCTCGTCCTGCCCGTCGGGGATGGTTGCCCACGCCCGGCCGGTATAGGGATTGAGCGAATCGAAGGACCGGTGTGACGCGGCGTCCACCCATTCTCCGTTGACGAACATCTTGTAGGCGGTCAATTCGGCGGCTGACGTCATGGGGGTCTCCCTATGTTTTTTCTTGCTTTGCCCCGTACATGCGTTTTTTGATCCTGCCGATTTCTTTCGTCACCGGTATCTGCTTCGGACAGACCTCGGTGCATTTCCAGAGTGTCCTGCACCCCCATGCCCCCTCCTTTCGGTCGAGAAGGTCGATCCGTGCTGATGACCCGTCATCGCGCGAATCGAAGAGGTAGCGAAAAGCCCTCACCAGGGCGGCGGGCCCCACATAGCCGTCCGTCTCCTTGTCCTGGTTTACGGGACACGAGGCGGTGCAACAGGCGCAGAGAATGCAGCGGACGGCGTCCGCAAAGGCCCCATGCTCCTCCGGCGATTGGCCGCGCTCTTTCTCGGGCACGGGCGTCCCGGTGATCAAATAGGGTTTGAGAGAGCGGTATCTCTCGAAGAAGGGGTCGAGGTCCACAACCAGGTCTTTGATCACCCTGAAGACGGGCAGGGGCTCGACAAGCACCTCCCCGGCACCCAGGACGCTCACGAGCTTCTGGCAGGGAAGACCGCAAATACCGTTGATCCTCATCCCGTCGGAGCCGCACACGCCGTGGCCGCAGGACATACGAAAGGAGAGGGTAGGGTCCTGCTCCCACCGTATGCGGTTCAGGCAATCGAGAAGACGGTCGGAAGGCTCAGCCTCGACCTGGTAGCTCCGAAAATACGGTTTTTCACCTTTGTCCGGGTCGTAGCGGAAGACCTTCAGGTTTACGGGCATCCTGCGGACCTCTTCAATATACCCTCTTTTCCGGCTGAAACCGCGTTATCGAGACATCCCTGTAACGCACCTCTGGGCCGGAAGGGCGGTCGAATACGAGAGTATGCTTAAGATAAGCCCCATCGTCCCTGGCAGGGAAGTCTTCGCGGAAATGGCTGCCCCGGCTCTCCTTGCGATGCAGGGCGCTCGTGAGGATGACCTCGCAGAGGTCAAGCTGGTGGCGCAGCTCAACGGCCTCCATCAGCTCGTAGTTGAAGGTCCGCCCTTTGTCGAGGATCGCCACCCGTGAAAACTGCTCCTTCAAGCCCCGGATCCCGTCGATCGCGACATTCAGGCCGGCGTCCGTCCGGAAGACCGACCCGTGGTCCATCATGAGGGACTGCATCCGGCGACGCAGGGTATCGATCCTCTCCTGCCCCCGGCGCTCGTGCAGGTCTGCCAGGTCTTCCCCCACCGCTTTGACGGGATCGGCCTTACTCGCGGGCGTTTGCACCCGCGGCGCCTCATCCCTCATGGCTCGCCCGGCCCGCCTGCCGAAGACGAGGAGGTCGAGGAGAGAGTTGCAGCCCAGCCTGTTCGCCCCATGGACGAAGACACAGGCGCATTCACCCGCGGCAAAGATACCGGCGACCACGCTGCCCGATTCGTCCGAGATCACCCTGCCGTCTGCGTCCGTGGGTATCCCGCCCATCACGTAATGGCACGTGGGGGCTACGGGAATGGGCTGCCGGACCGGGTCTATGCCGAGATAGATGCGCGCGAAAGAGGCGATCTCCCAGAGCTTGTCCCGGATATTTTCCTCTCCCACGGGAGAGAGGTCGAGGTGGACATACTCTTTCCCCGCGATGCCCCGCCCCGCCCGTACCTCCAGAAGGATGGCCCGTGAGACGACGTCCCGGGCCGCGAGGTCTTTGATCGTCGGCGCATAGCGCTCCATGAACCGCTCGCCGGGCCCGTTCAGAAGGACGGCGCCTTCTCCCCGTGCCGCCTCGCTGATCAGGATGCCGAGGGGGTAAAGCCCCGTGGGATGGAACTGGATGAACTCCATGTCCTGAAGGGGATCCCCGACCTGTAGGCGAGGTCGAATACCTCGCCTGTGGTGGCGAACCCGTTCGACGTCGTGCGGTAGACCTTGCCGCACCCGCCCGCGGCAAGGAGCACGGCTTTGGCCCGCAGGAATGAAAGCTCCCCGGTGGCAAGGTTATAGACGACAACGCCCGCGCATCGGTCCTTTTCGAGCACGAGGGAGAGGACGTAATGCTCCGCGTAGAAGGTGACCTCGTGGCGAAGACACTGGTCGTAGAGGGTGTCGAGTACGACCCTGCCCGTGTGGTCTGCGGCGTGACAGGCCCTCTTCACGGGCTTTTTCCCATAGTCCCGCGTGTGGCCCCCGAAATTCCTCTGGGCGATCAACCCCTGGCGGGTGCGGCTGAAAGGCACACCCATATGCTCCAGCTCGTAGATGGCCCTCGGCGCATCCCTGACCATGGTCTCGATGGCGTCCTGGTCGCCTAAATAGTCTCCCCCTTGACCGTGTCGTAGAGGTGCCATTCCCAGCGGTCCTCTTCCTCGTTGCCCAGGGCCGCGGTAATGCCTCCTTGGGCGGCGCCCGAATGGGAGCGGGTCGGCAGCAGCTTGGTTACCACGGCGACGTCGGAGGCTTGCGCGCATTCCACCGCAGCGCGAAGCCCCGCGAGGCCGGCCCCGACTACCACGATATCGTGCGATGACGTCATGCGCTCTCACCCATCGGGGTTCGCCATCCTCTTGGGGTCGACGATCCGGTCGAACTCATCGCCGGACACGTAGCCGAGCGAGAGCGCCGCCTCCTTCAGCGTCATGTCCTCGTCATTCGCGAGCCGGGCGATGCGCGACGCCTTATCGTATCCGATCACCGGGGCGAGGGCGGTGACGAGCATGAGCGACCGGCCCAACGAGGCATCGATCTGCTGCCGGCGGGCGGCGAGGCCCGTGACCAGAAATTCGGTAAAGCAGTCGCAGGCGTCGGAGATGAGGCGGATTGACCGGAGGACGTCGAAGGCCATCAACGGCTTGTAGGCGTTCATTTCCAGATGGCCGCCGGCCCCCGCGAAGCTCACTGCCGCGTCATACCCCATTACCTGTACCGCCACCATCGCCATGGCCTCGCACTGGGTAGGGTTCACCTTCCCGGGCATTATGGACGAACCCGGCTCGTTGGCCGGAATAAGCAGCTCCTGCAGCCCGCACCGCGGTCCGGATGCGAGCAGCCGGATGTCGTTGGCGATCTTGTACAGGGAAACGGCGACGGTCTTCAAGGCCGCGCTCGCCATGACCATGGCGTCGTGCGCGCCCTGGACGGCGAATTTGTTCGGCGCGGACACAAACGGGAGGCCCGTAAGCTCCGCAATGAGCCTGACCGCTGTCTCTCCGAAGCCCTTTCCCGCATTCACCCCCGTGCCCACGGCGGTCCCGCCGAGGGCCAGCCGGTACAGGCCGGGGAGGACGGCCCCTATCCTCTCCATGTCGTCGTCGAGCATCCCCACGTAGCCCGAGAATTCCTGACCGAGGGTCAGCGGCACGGCGTCCATCAGGTGGGTCCGCCCGGTCTTGACGATATCCCTCCAGCCCTTCGCCTTTTCGTCGAGCGCGTCGCGCAGCTTTCCGACCATGGGGACGAGGCGGTCCCGTATTGCCAGTGATGCCGCGATGTGCATTGCCGAAGGGAAGACGTCATTGGTCGATTGTCCCATGTTGACGTGGTCGTTGGGATGGACCGGGCTCTTGGTGCCGGGTTTACCGCCCGCGATCTCGATGGCCCGGTTGGCGATCACCTCGTTGACGTTCATGCTCACCTGGGTGCCGCTTCCGCTCGACCAGACGGATACGGGGAAATTGCCGTCCAACTTCCCTTCCGCCACTTCTTCCGCGGCCAGGGTAATCACGTCGGCTTTCCCTTCCGCGAGCCTGCCGGACTGCCGGTTGGCGTAAGCGCACCCCTTCTTGATGATGCCCAGCACCCTGACCAGCTCCTGCGGAATCAGGTCCTCGCCGATGGGAAAGTGGATCAGGCTGCGCTGGGTTTCGGCCCCCCAGTACCTGTCCGCGGGCACCCATACCTTCCCCATGCTGTCGCTTTCCAGTCTCAGCCCCTCGCGGACGGTTCCATCCGGTTCGGTCGGCCGGTCGCGCATCCGTCTCTTCTCCCCGGTGACGTGTTGTGGCTTTTTGCCCTTATAGAAGTAAGGATAATCGTTAGGTTGAACGACCGCATGACCGGAAACTCATGGACTGCAAAGACCTGGAGCGGTTCTTAAGAAAAACCCTACGCTGCCGATAAGATTATTGAGATCGGACCCGGACATCTTTGTTTGTGCATAATTGGACTAAACATGTTTTCAATTCTGGAAATGGAGGCTATATGAAGCTGGCTACCGACGCAAGAATTGCCCGCAGGTTGAGGATCGGGTTCGGCATCACTCTATGTTTGATGATAGCAATTGTCATTACGGGCATTACATACCCTAGCCGGGCGAACCCAGGGTTCGACCGGACGGTAAAGGTAAATAACGCCGACATAAAGACCGGAAACAGTGCGAGGGCCGCCTCGGCCGGGATCACCTATCCCATCGGGAGAATCCTTATTGCCCAGGATGGTGCCGTCAGTGAAGAAGTCAGGAAGGGAATAAACGAAATAAAAGCGATACAGAAAAAGTCTATCGAGGCATTTGAAGCGCTGGAAAATAGCCGGGAAGGGAAACAGCTCGTGGCAAAGCTCATAGAAGAACATTCAGGAATCATCTACTAGGTGTGAATGCCTTCCCGCAGCCAGGGGAAGGGTCTCGAGTGGAGCATGAGGGAGCCGGCGCCCACGAGAGCGATGAAGCGCGTAATGTCTTCGAGGCAAAGATAAACCGTTGAGGTGAAACAAGCGGAAGCGGGCAAGAAGCGACGGATGCCGAATCCCAGGTGGGACCGGAATCGAACCGGTATGGCCTTGCGACCGAGGGATTTTAAGTCTAAACCAGACGCAAATCAAGGGAAAAGTAAAAGCTACATAATTCGCGGGAATACCCGTCATTCCGGGTTTATTCACATTTCCCGCATCTTGGGACCGCTTTGTCAAAAGTTGGGTCTCTGTGAGCATGGCGGGCACAATTTAGGCACAGAAAAGCCCGTCACGGAAGCGACCGTACATCCGCACCTATAGAAACACGAAAAAATGCCCCCGGTTTGCTTGGC
>PLSJ01000296.1 GCA_003165115.1 Syntrophaceae bacterium
TCACGCTTGCGACCAGGGGGGCAAAGATCGTTGCCGTCGAGACCCCTTTCAAGTACACGCTGCTCTCCTACCTCACCGACCCGAATGTCGCCTACCTGCTCATGATGATAGGTTTCTACGGCATACTTTTCGAGATATACTCGCCGGGGGCGGTCTTTCCCGGCGTGGTCGGGGGAATCTGCCTGATCCTCGCCTTTTACGCCTTCCAGACCATCCCCATAAGCTATGCGGGCCTTTCCCTGATCGTCCTCGGCATCGTCTTTTTCGTCCTGGAGCTGAAGGTGGCGAGCTACGGCCTGCTCAGCGTTGCGGGCACCGTGTCGATTGTGATAGGCTCTGTCATGCTGATCGACCTGCCTTCGAGCTGGCTTTCCCTGTCCTGGCAGTCGATAGCGGCCGTGGTGGCGTTCTCTATAATATTTTTCGTCGGTGTGTTATCATATGCCGTCAAAGCCCAGTTCTTAAAAGTGAAAACGGGCCGGGAGGGGCTGATCGGAGAAGCCGGGACGGCCCGGACCGATATCTCTCCCACGGGAAAGGCGTTCGTCCACGGGGAGCTGTGGGACGCCGAGAGCGACATGCCCGTGCGTGCGGGTGAGCGGGTGAGAGTTATCGCCCTGGATGGAATGAAGATGAAAGTCAAGAAAGAAGGGGGAGCATGATGCCGGTCTATTTTTTTGTCCTGGTCGTGGTTGTTATCTTTCTCGGGATGTCGATCAAGATACTGAACGAGTATGAGCGGGGCGTGATTTTTCGCCTCGGCCGCGTGCTGGGCAAGCCTAAGGGGCCGGGCCTCATCATCCTGATCCCGGTCATCGACAGGATGGTGAAAGTATCCCTGCGGACCGTCGTCCACGACGTGCCCCCCCAGGACGTCATCACGAGGGACAACGTCTCCATCAAGGTGAACGCCGTCGTCTACTTCCGCGTGATCGACCCGATGAAGGCGATCATCGACGTGGAGAACTTCCTCTACGCGACGAGCCAGCTCTCCCAGACCACGCTGCGGAGCGTGCTCGGCCAGGCGGATCTCGACGAGCTGCTCTCCCACCGCGAGAAGATCAACGAGCGGCTTCAGGAGATACTCGACATGCATACCGAGCCGTGGGGCATCAAGGTATCCAACGTCGAGGTGAAGAACGTCGACCTGCCTCAGGAGATGCAGCGCGCCATCGCGCGCCAGGCCGAGGCGGAGCGTGAGAGGCGGGCGAAGGTCATCAGCGCCGAGGGCGAGTTCCAGGCATCGACAAAACTGCACGAGGCCGCCGACATCCTCTCCGAGAACCCCATGGCGCTCCAGCTCCGCTATCTGTCGACACTCGTGGAGATCGCGACGGAGAAGAACTCGACCATCATCTTCCCGCTGCCCATCGACCTCCTGAAGGTGTTTACGGACAAGTTGACCGCGAAATGAGGGTAAGAGTATGAATATGAGAAAACATCATGTAACGCATCCCGTCATTCTCTTTGTGGTTTTTTGTTTCTTTGTCGCTGCCGGCGGGGCCTTCGCAAAGGCCGTTCCGGCAAAGAAGAAGCACCATGGGCAGTCCGCTCCGGCCGCCTCCGTCACCAAGGCACGCGCGGAAAAGGTCGCCGAGGAGCCGTGCAAGGCATACGTGGTGATGGAGGCATGGACGGGCAAGGTGCTGGAAGAACAGAACATGCATGAAAAAAGACCTCCCGCGAGCATGGCGAAGCTGATGACGGCCTGCATCGTCCTCGACAAGATCGGATCAGGCGAGGTCCACCTGACCGATAAGGTGCCGGTGTCGAGGGAGGCCGCCGCCATCGGGGGCAGCCAGGTATATCTCAAGGACGGGGAGGTCTTTACCCTCGAAGACATGATGCGCGCCATCATGATCGCGTCCGCCAACGACGCGGCCCACGCGGTCGCCGAGCTCGTCGCGGGGACGAGTGGGGGTTTCGTGGCGCTGATGAACGAAAAAGCGAAATCCCTCGGGATGAACGATACGGAATTCAATTCGGTCCATGGCCTGCCGCCGGGGAAAGACCAGAAGGAAGACCTCACTTCCCCTTACGACATGGCGATCCTCGCCCGGGAGGTCATGAAATACCCGAAGCTGATCGAGTGGACGTCGACGAAGACGGGCGAATTCAGGAACGGGGCCTTCGTGCTCAATAATCACAACAAGCTCCTCTCCAGGATGCCTGAAGTCGACGGACTGAAGACCGGTTTTTACCGGAGCACGGGCTACAACGTGACGGCCACCGCGAAGAGGGGAGACCTGAGATTCATCGCCGTGGTAATGGGGAGCCCCACGGCTCACGCGCGGGACGGCTTTGCGGTCGAGAAGCTGAAGAAGTATTTCGCGGACTATACCGTGGCGAGCCTTGCAAAGAAAGGCGAGCAGGTCGAGAAAGATATAGCCCTGCCGGACGGCAGGTACCGGAAGATAAAAGGCGTGCTCGCGGCCGACGTGAATATCCCGTGCCTTCGGGCAAAGAAGAAGGATATAAAGCGGATGGTCTCCCTGCCTCCCGCGGTGAAAGGCGAGATAAAGCAGGGGCAGAAGCTCGGAGAGATCGTTTTCCAGCTCGACAACGAGGCGGTCGGGAAGGTAGACATCGTGTCCCCCGTGTACGTGCCGAAAGCGAACATATTCACGAGGATCGTGCGAAAGACGGGTTTGAATATATAGAAGAGAGAGTGGCTGTCCATATGTTTACCATGCTGGAGAAGAGGGAGATTATCGTCGGGGTCACAGGGGGCATCGCCGCCTATAAGATCACCGAGCTGGTGCGTGCGTTGACCAAGCTGGGGGCGAACGTGCACGTGGTCATGACGAAGAACGCCATGGAGTTTATCACCCCCNNGCAACCCCGTCACGCATGATATGTTCGAGCTCATGGCGGGCGGCAAGATAGGCCATATAGCGCTTTCGGACATCGCGGACCAGATGGTGATAGCCCCGGCGACCGCGAACGTGATCGGGAAGGTCGCAAACGGCATCGCCGATGATTTTCTCACGACCATGATCATGGCGACCAAGGTCCCGGTCCTCTTTGTGCCTTCGATGAACACGAAGATGTGGGAGAGCAGCATCGTCCAGGGGAACATAGAGAAGCTGAAAGAGAACGGGTACCAGTTCATGGAGCCGACCGCGGGCGACCTCGCGTGCGGGTGGCAGGGAAAGGGCAGGCTGCCCCCGATCGACGACATCGTGGAACAGATGGAAGACATCTTTACAGAGAAGGATTACGTCGATCAGAGGGTCCTGATCACCGCCGGTCCCACCGTCGAGGCTATCGACCCGGTGCGGTGCATCTCCAACCGCTCCTCGGGGAAAATGGGATACGCCATCGCCAAGATGGCAAAGAGAAGGGGGGCGGAAGTGGTGCTCATCACAGGGATTACGTCCCTGCCGCCGCCGAGATGCGATATCCGGGTCATCGACGTGGTGACCGCCCAGGAGATGAGGGCGGTCGTGATGGAAGAGCAGCGGCGTGCGTCGGTGATCATCAAGGCGGCGGCCGTGGCCGACTACCGGTGCAAGGAGGAAAACCTCCAGAAGATCAAGAAGAAGAACGGCAAGGATGAGATTACCCTTGCCCTGACGAAGAACCCGGATATCATCGAGGAACTCGGGCGGGTCATCGGCGACCGCGTGCTCGTCGGTTTTGCCGCGGAGACGGAACACGTCGTCGAGCATGCGAGGGATAAGCTGCAGCGGAAGCATCTCGATCTCATCGTGGCGAACGACGTGTCGAAAAGCGGCATAGGTTTCGGGGCCGACGACAACGAGGTGACGATCATAGACGCGGCCGGCGGGGCAGTACACGTGCCCAGGCTCTCGAAGGACGAGATCGCGGAGATTATACTGGACGAGGCGCTCAAGGTGGCGAAAAAGAAGAAGAAGACCGAAGAGGACTGGTACTGATCTTTTTGTTTTCGGACCGCTCCCCCATGAAAAAATATCTCATTCCCGCCATTATTTTCCTGTTTTTTTGCCCGGCCCTCACCCTCGCGAAAGACGACAGGCTGGTCGGGGTGGTCGAGATCGCGAGCAGGGCGATCGTCAACATAAAGACGGAGGAGGCGGCGAAAGGGCGGAACGAGACGAAGAGCGCCAGCCTCTTCAGGCGGTTCTTTGCCTCCGACGCCGACGATGATTCGGAAAGCGTGGAGAATATAGGGTCGGGTGTGGTGCTCGACCCGAACGGCATCATCGTCACCAACGAACACCTCATCTCCAAGGCGGTCACCATCCGCGTCAAATTTACCAACCGCCAGGAATACGAGGCCCATGTGATCGCCGCCGACCCGGAGCTCGATATAGCCCTGCTGAAGATCGAGGACGGCAAAAAGGAGTTCCCTTTCCTGAAAATGACGAGGGGGAACGCACGCGTGGGGGAACGCGCCGTTGTCATCGGCAACCCCTACGACCTCCCCACTTCGGTCACCGCGGGCGTGGTGAGCGCGCTCCGGAGGAGCGTGAAGATCAATGACAGGGTCTACACTACCCTCATCCAGACGGACGCGGCCATCAACCCCGGCAACTCGGGGGGCGCCCTGCTCGACGGAGAGGGGAACCTGCTGGGAATCGTGACGGCCGTCTATGAGGAGGGCAAAGGGATCGGGTTCGCTATCCCTATAGACGACGTGATGACCATGCTCCAGGAATTCCTCGAACACGTGGACAAACGGCCCATATTCGGCCTCTTTGTGGAGATGAAGAGAGACGAGAGCGGACAGTACCTCTACGTGAACGGGGTCATACCGGGCAGCCCGGCGGAAGAGCGGCATATGAAGGTAGGCGACAGGATCGTCGAGCTCGACAACAAAAAGATCAGGGAGGGGATGAAGTTTCAAAACCTCTTCCGGAAGGCCGCTTTGAGCGGCAAAGGTCCGTTGAAGGTGGCCAGGGGGAACCAGACGTTCGAGGTCGAGACCGACGAAAAAAGCGCGCATTACGTGCCTGCGCCTCTCGACGAGCGCCTGTGCGGGGTCCATCTCTCCGATATCGAAGGCTACGCGCGGCTCAAGTTCAAATTGCGGCAGCAAAAGGGCGTGGTGGTGACCAAGGTGATGAAGGGCGGCCTGGGAGAGCGCTACGGCTTGAGGCCGGGCGATGTGATCATCCGGATCAACAACGCGCAAGTGGCGGACAAGGAAGCGTTTACCACGCTGATGGTGGAAGGTGTGCGAAGGAATTATATTCTCTATCAGGTGAAGAGGAACGACACGGTATTTTTTCTTCCGATAAAACTCGACACCTTACTATAGGAGGGATGATGGAAGCAGAAAAGGAGACTCCGGCGGGCAAGAGCAAGAAGGGGAAAGCGCGGCCCGGCGCGGTTGACGCGGGAAAGGACCAGATCAAGGGATCGCCCGATAACGAGTTTCTCTACGAGTTTGGCTTTTCCACATTTATCCTCTCCCTCTCCACGTCGGCCCTCGTGCACCTTGGGGAGCTGCCCGACCCCTTAAGCAACGCGAAAGAAGTGAACCTGCAGCTCGCGAAACAGACGATCAGCATTATCGAGATGCTGAAGGAGAAGACCGAAGGGAATCTCACGAAAGAAGAAGAGAACCTTATCGAGAGCGTGCTTTACGACGTGAGGCTCAAATTCATCCGCTCGTCGAAGTGAGCGCCGGGAGACGAAGTGAAGAGTCCCAGCCTTCCGGCGAACGGTCGTCCATCTTCCCTCGGCAATCAAATATCGCGGCGGCTTCTCGGCATGACCAGCGCCGCCTCTTTTTCGTAAACTTTGGCTATCGCGGGCTCTCCCAGCTTCAGGTAGACGTTGGACAGGTACAGCAGGGCATCCGATTCGAGGCGTTTATCTCCCGTGAGCTTGCACACCTCCGCGCATCTCGTCTGGCGTGCTACCGCCTGCTGGTAGTCGCCCGCTCGCGTGAGGAGGACGCCTTCCACGTAGAGCACATAGGTCAATTCCTCGATGTCCGCCGCCTGCTCCCTGGCCTGCTGAATGAAGCCCATGGCGCGGTCGACTTTCCCCCGGGTCATCTCCAGGACCGCGTAGAGAAATGCGCGGCACGACGGGTTTGCCCGGTCCATGG
>PLSJ01000424.1 GCA_003165115.1 Syntrophaceae bacterium
ACGCAGGCTTACCGGAAAGACACTGTGAACAGGAAAAGGAAAATATTGATAACAGTTCTCCGGACTTGAATTCACCCCCAAAGGACGAAATCAGGCAGGGTAATCTCTCCACGTAGTTAGCCTATTTGGGCCACGGCCTGTCAGATGCTTTTGACTGTTTCCGACGAGTCCAACCGTTAACGATCGCAGTACGTTTGATTGCGTACGCTCTGATGATCGCGTCGAGGCGGTCCACGATTTCCTGGCATTCAGCATCAGAGTCGATAAGCCAGTATCCGCGCTGGGGGTTCGACCCGATCGGAATTTCGTTGTTCACAATGGCATCCGTAACCTCTCCGCGGGTCTGATCGTTGTTGGTGTCCCTGGGTTGATTGCCGATTGCATTTTCGAAAGCCGAGACCTTCATTGCGCTGGGTTTCCCCACCGGTAGAGAGGAAACGATCTGTTGTAACGTGGCCATTTTCTTGAACCTCCTTAATCTTCGTGATCCCAAGATACAGACACAACCATCAAAGCGCTAATAGCGATATAGGTCAGGCCGCTTTACGCCTGTATTGTGGAGTACATCCTTCTCCTTCTCGGCGTATGCAGCATCATCCAGTCTGCCAACAGGTTCGTAAGATGCTTGAATTGGCAGGTCGGGGGAACTAACGATTTGTGTGATCCTGTGGAGCTGTAGGCCTGTCTCCTGGCGAGTGACGACGGGAAACCCGTGAGGTCTGTTGACGTACTTCACTGGGCCTTTCGACTTCGTATGCGTAGCAATAAATTGACCGTGATCGCTGATGCGCGTCGATACCATCTGATTGCCAATGTCGAGAAATGAACCCGCCTGTTCAAAGATGAAGGAGGAAAAGGCCCTGTCAATTTCGATGCCTATACTGTTGCGACCACAGGCTATGGATGCGAGGGTAGTGGTGCCCGTGCCCAGAAAGGGGTCCAAGACCGCGTCTTCGTAAAGCGAATACATGTTGATAAGGCGGTAGGCCAGCTCAAGAGGATAGGCCCCGCTGCGGCTCCGGAGATCCCCGTGGTTAAGTCCCTGTACCGTGCCCTTAAAATCCCACACATCAGAAAACCATTTGTTCCTCTCCTCCCAGAAAAATGCGCTCCTCATTCTCGCTGACTTCTCAGCGTCTGTTGCGAATTTCCGTTTCGTATCTTTGCGAAAGATCAATACATATTCGTGTTCCAGAGTGACGTATGCTCCGGAAGGAAGCATACCTGAACCCATGAATTTATTGGGTGCATTGGTCTGCTTTCTCCAATGAATGACCGGAAGACAGTCAAAACCGAGGGAGCGAAATGCACTGACTATTCTGGAATGATTCGGATACAGCCGAAATCTGCCGACTATAGTCCTCGTTGCGTCGCCGATATTGATGCAGGCAAAGGCACCTGGTTTCAGCACCCGGTCCACTTCACGCCACACTCTATCAAGCTCGACATGCATGGCGTCAAATGCCGCGTTTCCATCACCTTTTTTAAGAGCACCAGCACCTGTGGGTGACAGAGACGAAAAAAGGTCGTCCCACATCTCGATCATGGGATAGGGCGGCGAGGTCACGACGAGATCGATCGACTCGTTGCTTATCTCCCTCATCTCACGTGAATCCGTCAGCACGACGGAGTGTTTCGTTTTCATTATTTCAACCTCGAGTTGGAAAGCCTGGCAATCGCGGCACTAGTCTCTTCAGCCACTTTCGCGTTATGAATGCGTCTGACCAGTGCATGCCTCTATAGAATACACGGAGAAGACTTTATCTTCAAACGCGGCCGAGAACTTCGCCCTGGTTCTCTCTCGCAGACCACTGCTTGAAAACGACAACCCTTTTCACATCCTGTATGGCAAGCCTCCCATTCCACACACTCAAGTACAAATTAGAATGACACCCGAGATAGCGAATACCCTATGAAAGAGAGCGCTTTGTGGCGCATGTTTGACAGTTTCTTTAGAAGAGGAAGAAGCTAACAGCCAGGCGGCCGCGTTCGCTATTGAATCATCGAGTCTCCGCCTTCATTTGGTTTTGCGGGATGTCTTGTGGGTGGGCACGGCGTTCCAGGGATCGTCCGGCCAGGGATGCTTGGGATAGCGTCCCTGCAATTCCTTCTTCACCTGGGGGTAGCCGTTTTCCCAGAACCCCTTCAGGTCCCGGGTGATCTGAACGGGACGCCCCGCTGGTGACAGAAGATGAACGAGGACCGCCATGCGCCCGCCTGCCACCGTGGGAGTCACAGCGAGGCCAAAGAGTTCCTGGAGTTTGACCGCCAGAACGGGCAATTCTCCAGCGGCATAGTTCAGGGCGACAGTACGGCCGCTTGGGACGGCCAGCGCCGCCGGGGTCTCTTTGTCGAGGCGGTGGCTCTGCTGCCTGGAAAGCATTGCTTTCAGGGCCGGGACGAGCTTGAGCCCGGCAAGCTGCTCTTTCGTGCGGATGCCTGCAAGCCAGAGGGAAAGCCATGCTTCCGGGGACGACGGGAGGACTTCGTCGGAAAGATCAGGCCAGCCCTCTCCGGGAAAAGCCCTCCGCAAGAGGGCGACCCTGCCCTGCAATTGCCTGACATCTTCGGTGAAGGTCAGGGAGGCGGCCCCGGAGCGGACCGCTTGACACAGGATCAGGGCGACTTCTTCATCCGGGGCGGAGAAAGGTATTGCCGAGAGGGTCAGGGCCCCCAGCTTTTCGGTTATGATGGAGAGAATGCGTCCTTCCTGCCGATCCCATTCAACTTGCCGTATGGTCCCGATATGGGACGCTAACTCCTTCCTGATGGTTTCTTCGGAGACAGGCTCGGCCATATGGATCGTTCCTTCCGCTTTTTCACCGCTGTCCAGATGGACGGCTACGAGAAAGGGATTTGCCCCCAGAACACTGCCTTGAGGCAGGCGCGCTCCCCTTCCCTGGGACAGCAGATACCGCACCTCCCCTTCCGCCCGTCTTTGGGCAATCCTGTCAGGAAAGGCATGGAGGAGAAGCGAGGAAACGATGTTACCTTCTTCTTTACCGGCCGCCCGTCCTGCCTCTGGCGCCGCCAGCTCCCGGAGCTGCCCGGCCACCCGCACCACCGACCGCAAAGCGAAAGGGTCCGTGCCTGATGGGGCTTTTTTCTCATTTCGAAAACGTTTGAGCATTGAGAGGCGTTCACTGATATCGGCCCCCTTTTGTTGGTCCCCCTCACTGCGGCTCATAAAATCCCGTTCTGAAAGAATAGCGGCAAGGTCTGCTCCAAGGTGAAGGTGTCCCGAATCCGCCGCCCTGAGGAGCAAACGGCCCAGACGTGGGTGAAGGGGAAATCGGGCCATGGCTCTGCCTGCAGGGGTCGCCGTCCCGTCAGGTTTAAGGGCGTCCAGGTCCATAAGGAGACGCAGGGCACCTACCCACGACGCTTGCGGCGGCGGATCGAGCCAGGCCAGGGCCGAGGGGTCCGTTACCCCCCAGGCTGCAAGGTCGAGCGCCAGGGAGGAAAGATCGGAGGTGGTGATCTCCGGCGGGTCGAAAGGGACCATGGAGTCGTACACGTGGCGGCCGTAAAGGCGATAGCAGGCGCCCGGCCCCAGGCGGCCCGCCCGACCCCGGCGCTGTATCGCAGAGGCCCTGGACGTCGTGACCGTCACGAGGCGGTTCATGCCTGTGGCCTGGTCGTGTTGGAGCCTCCTGACCTGGCCGCTGTCGATCACGACCCGGACGCCCTCTATGGTGAGGCTCGTTTCGGCGATATTCGTCGCAAGGACGATCTTCCGCTCCGTTCCCGGCATGATGGCCCGTTCCTGCTCCGTGAAAGGCAGGTCTCCGTAAAGGGGATGGAGGGAGACGGGCTTTTCCCACCCGGCGAGGACGTCCCTCAAGTGTGCCGCGGCCCGGCGGATTTCTCCCGCCCCGGGCAGAAAGACAAGGATGTCTCCCGTCGTCTCCCTCAAGGCGCGGCGTACCGCGGAGACAATGCGATCTTCCAGGGCCCGGCCAAAGCCCTGCGGCCGGCCCTCATCCTGCAGGAAATGCTCTGCCACGGGAAAGCCCTCACCGTCCACCGCAATCACCGGAGCGCCGCCCAGGAGGGCGGCTACGGGCGCCGTATCGATCGTCGCAGACATGACCAGAAGCTTGAGATCTTCCCGGAGGTTCTGCTGGATATCGAGGCTCAGGGCCAGGGCCAGATCCGCTTGCAGGCTCCGTTCGTGGAACTCGTCGAAGATGATCATGGCGACCCCATCGAGTGCGGGGTCGTCGATGAGGCGCCGGGTGAGGATGCCTTCGGTGACCACCTCGAGCCGGGTCTCTTTCGAAATCCGGCTGTCGAAGCGGATGGTGTAGCCGATGGTTTTGCCGATTGGTTCCCCGAGGAGGTGGGCCATCCAGCGGGCTGCGGCGACCGCCGCGATCCGCCGCGGTTCGAGCATGATGATTCGCCCCTGCGCAGGGGACAGGTCCTTCAGCAGGGCCGGGGGGACGAGCGTTGTCTTGCCCGAGCCGGGCGGGGCCTGGAGCACGACCGCCGGCCCGTTAAAGACGGCCTCTTTCAGCTCCGGAAGAATATGGTCTATGGAATAAGGGCGCATGAAATCCGTTTGTCCTGTTGCAGGGAAGTAAATACTACTACAAAGACGGCCGCCCTTCCAGTAGATGAAATTGGCCGGCAGGTGGTCCATATGAGAGGCCCTCACCATTTCTCGTGGTACTTCTTGCGAGGGGGCCTTTGTGAGGAAATCCGCCATGCACGGGTAATCGAGACTTCGTACAAACGACGATGGACGAAGGTTGCCAAGGGAAAGAAGGAACTGACCGCAGCCGAATTAACGGAACTATGCCCCACGTCCTTGTGCAGAAGTACAACAAATGCTATACATCATAGGCTTTTCCGGGGTATAGATTAACACAGATATTTGTATTCACACCTTTTTGACCTTACCCACCTTTGTCCCGAGAATCCCTTTTTCAGTAACGACATCTCCATCCTCATCTATCGTGCCAACCTGCCGACTAAGTATCCCGGCAGTATTGTAAATATTCCCCTCGTCGTCTATTTTCATTATCTCTTTTGAAAAAAGCCCTCTGTCGTCATAGACGCGGCCATCCTCGCCGATATGTCCCACCTTTGACTGGAACACCCCGTTGGTATCGTAAATATTGCCATCCTTGTCGACGCGGCCAAAAGGTCGAGGAATGATGCCGCGGTTGTCGTAGAGATCGGTGTTTTTCAACCTCTCGCGGCCGGGCATTTTAGGACTTTCATCCCATCCAAGTAGTTTGAAAAGAAGCCAGAATGCTGCCATCATAAGGAGGATGGCAATAACTACTGATATAGCAATGTAAAGGGCAAACCCAAAAATATAGAGCATGACAGCGATACGAACGCCGGTGCGCAGATATGGATCCTCGATCGATTCAGCCAGGGCCGCTGCTTTTGACACGCACCACAAGAGAGGCCTATAGAAGATACGATTGAGAGCACCCTTCCTCGCTCGATAATGATCACGCCGTCGTTCAGCCCATAGATGGAACCCGCTTCCCCATTGCACTCCTTTGTCTATCCGAAACAGTGCAACTATACCACCAAGTATTGCGGGAAATGACAAGAACAGGACGTAAAACAACGACGCGCTGAATTGCGCCTGTGTTTCCATACTTATCACATAAGCAATGAGGACGAGACCAATGAGACAGCCAAGCGCTATCATCCCCCGATTTGCTTGTGGCGATACCGAGGAAGAAGTAACAGTGTCAGTGGAATCGATACTGCTCACTATGTGAATGCCACAATGGATGCAGAATCTGCTATCTTCGTCGTTATCTCCCCCACACTCGCTGCAGATCATAAATACCTCCTCGATATCGAGCTCTCCGGCTCTCTTTGCATACCGTCACGATGCCGATCTGCATCCCATCATAACTGATCTGATTATCCTCCTAGTCTTTTGCCGCACTGGCTGCAGAACGCGTCCTCGGGATCGTTCCGAAAGTTGCATTCGGGGCAGACACCCAACGGCTTTCTTGTCGCTTCAGCCACCATTATCATCGTCGACTGCAGGCCTTGCGCTTCCAGAACCTTTATGTTGATCAAGTGAATTGCCTGAATGGCTTTCTTGATATCGACGGAGACATTCTCTATCACGCTCCGCTTGAAAACCAAACCGAAAGTAGCGCCGCCGTATGTCTCGATAAAAATAAACATCTTCTTCAAGAGCCAGTAGGCGACCATGAATCCAACCCCGATCAAGAAAATAGCGATGGACCTCGATCCGATGCCGCCATTTCCACGTTCCATCATTGCCTCAAAGATGCCACCGAATATGAATATCGTGCCGACGATCAGGTACCCTATCGGCTTCGAGTAGCCGCACTCGGTGTGCGCAAGGCTGGTCAACGGGGTAACGACATGCTTCTGGCCGTGCAGCCCCGCGCCTTTGAAAGTGACCTCGCTGGCCGTCACCTTCAGGCTGCTTACCGCATCAAAACCAATTAGAGTGAGACACCAGGAGATGAAACCTCCTGTTCTTCCGTCTATATCGATGAGGTATCCATCCTGCGCATTTTCGTTCACCTTCATTTTCTGCAATACGAGGGTCGGCCCCGGGGGGACGTGTATTGCGCTTCGCCGGGTGACAAACAGCGCAACAATGATGAGGAGTACTATGCCGCTCATTACCATCTCAGAAAAACCGTAACCGAACATTCCCAAATTGAACATTGCTGCCTCCTTGTCGTATTTCAGTTGCGGGTCATTTCATGACGATTGATGATGCCCGATATGTTTGCCCGGTTAGCCATTCTCCAGTCAAATCGGCCTCGAAACCGGTCAGGGGCGTTTCGTTAGAAGGATTGGGGCCTGAGTCGGGACAAAGAAGTTGCCGTGCCTGGTCGTCAGACTTTTGCTGACCATCCCTAAAGAGGGTTAATCCGTTGAACGCGAAGACTATCCGAGCTGTGCGGCCCTCGTGGTTTGCGTCGAGCTCTCCCGACGACGAGTCACACGTCGCGTTACCGCCCAGGATCGCAGAGATATGAACAGAAGCATTCTGGCCCGGCTGTGTCGACGCCACGGGCGGTTGGGGCGTCGGGTCTTGCACTGCCGGAGGAAGAGTGACCCTGGTGCCGCCATTCGCATGGAAGTGGCGCATTCCAACGGCAATGGCGCCGAGAAGAAAGAGCACTCCTAAAGTCACGAAAAGTACGTTCAATGGTGCCTGGCGTTTCCGAGGCTCGACCACTCGGCGGGCATCGGGTGAAAGCGGCGTTCCATCCTTCGGGCAGAACTTGAGGTCTGAGGCATTATCGGAGCCGCACTGCGGGCATTTCACGGAGGCGGGTCTGCGGGCGAGCTCTTTTGCAGCTTGTTTTGTTCCCGTGGTGTTTGCTTCGAGCTTATATCCGTCGAACTTGCAGAATTTCGCCACGAGGCGGTTCTCGGTTTGACACTTGGGGCATCGTTTGGTCTTCGGTGGCTCGGTGGGCGCCTCTTCGGCAGGTGTTTGCTCGATGGTTTCACGAGCGTGAAGGGATATTTCCTCGCTCCCCTTGGTAGTGCCAGAGGGCGCTTCAGCCTGGTCACCCGCTGTCTCCATCCGCCTTTCATTACGCTTCAGCGGCCGTCCGCACTTTCTGCAAAATGAAGCCGAATCAGAAACCAATGTACCGCAGTTGGAGCAAAACATCCCTTTGCCTCCTTATACCAGGTGATTCCGAAATTCGTGCAACTGCCACCGTGCATGTAGGCGCGTGCTCCAACCTGCCTACTTGCCTTTCACCTCGACTATTTTGCCAACAAGCGGAGTGGCGAAATCCGTCTTTTCGTAAGTCACAACGACGGAATTTCCGATCTGTATTGAGTCCGCGCCTTTGACCCTGGTAAAGAAGTCCCTGAGAAACTCCATCTGCCCGCTTGTACCGGCTACCTTGAAGACGCCGGTGCTGTTCTTCCCACTCCCCCAACCGACCTTGATCACCTTGCCTGCATACGTGCTCCGTTTCTGCGGCGGACCCACGACCGGGGACTTTACCCCCAACTCCTGAGCCCAATACTTCAAAGATCTGTAAAGGGAAATGGCGTACTTCTCGCCGTCCGGAGACGCAGGCGATGGGGATCTCTTGAGCACCTCGGGTAGTAGAGCGGAAACCATCTCCTTCGCGCGCGGGTAGTCGCGGTTGGAGAGTGCCTCCTCGATCTCATGGTACCTGGGCAGGATCTCCTGGTCCTTGGAGGTATTCGGTGACTTGAGGTGAAAAAGCATCCCATCCATCGTAATCACCTGCTCGGCGTCCTGTTTGTGAGGGGCAGATGTCGGCACAGCCGACTCCCGCAGTTTGGCCATGGTCTCCATCGTCAACGTCCCCGACCCCGGCAAGCCATGGCTTCGCTGAAAGCTCGCTATTGCTTGTTTGGTCTTGAAGCCTGTCTTGCCATCAGGGGCACCCACTTTGAACCCCCGCTCGTTCAACAGTTTCTGGGCCTCCATCACCTGGGCCCGATCGGTCAAGACAGGCGAGGCAGGCTTTGCCTCCTCGACCGCGGGCCGCGGAGTTGCCGATTTAGGTCCCGGGATGGGTGGAGGGGGCGGAGGCGGAGGCGAGGCAACCGCGTCAGCCGGCCTGACTTTGAATGCCCTTATGAAAGAGTAAGGTGCTTTTCCTGACGGGAGTTGGCTGAAGTTAACCTGGGATCCGTTTCCCGTCTGAATACCCGTGGTCTCCAGAAGGCTGCCAAAAACATCCACAACCTGGTTTGCCGGCAGAGACAAAACCGATTGGATGTAGGTGTTCTTCATAACGATCAAATCGGAACATACCGTGGGATTCTTCACATCGCACATGACCAGATTGACGAAGTCCTGGACGCTTTTATACTTCCCTGGATTAGGCGAGGTTCCTTTGTAGACCGCCGTAAACCTGATGTTCTTTCCCCGGAGTTGGCTGTCGAAGGCATCGTTGATTGCCATTTCAAAAGGGACGGGCGTAAAGTCTTTTTCGACGACGGATTGTTCGGGTACGGAAAAAAGACGCTTCATCGACTTGCCGATCCCGTCCATGCTGAAATCTCCGGAAGCGCAGGAATACAAAAACCCCGTAAACACGCACATGACTAAAAGAAATCCTTTACGAATACCCATGCCGGTACCCTCCAAAAAAAGAAAACCGATCCTCTATGGTGGCAAAAATGACCCGCGTCGCCCCCGGCTCACTAAACCGTGAGACCACTGTTGCAAGACCGGCGGGGTGTCTCCCCACTTGCAGGAGTGCTTCAACATACTCATCCTCCGGATGCAAGCTAAGTGACGTGTAACTCCGGGTCTCTGCCGTCCGATGTGAGCGATATCTGTTTGTCAGCGGTGATTCTCCATTCTACCAACAAATCTGGCTTCTCTGTCAACCGTATTCTTGAGAAGATGCGCTCAAGGAACGGTGGGGTGCAGAGATAGCACCTGCCGGGCAAGGGCGTTTTCAACGTCGATCCCGATTTCTACTCAAGGATTAAGGCTTGTAGCGGGGCATAAAGAAAGGCACGACGAGTGGTGAACACTTTCAGGAAGCTATTACGTCCAGCACCTGCAAGGCTTCGACTGGTAAAGTCTCTTTTACTCGCCGGTTGTCATGGGCAGTGGAAGCGTTCGTGTCTTTCCGGTAAGCCTGC
>PLSJ01000140.1 GCA_003165115.1 Syntrophaceae bacterium
GGTCGGGAAACAGGGCTTACGACGAGTCGATTGCGCGGGCGCTCAGATCGATAGACGCGCTGCCGCCTTTCCCGGCCGCCCTCGATGCGGATTATCTCGAGGTGGGCTTCAACTTCCATCCCCCCGGAGTTACCCGATGACGACCGTTCAAAGCGTGATAATGGGCGCCGTACAGGGCGTGACGGAATTCCTGCCGATAAGCAGCAGCGCCCATCTCGTCGTCATTCCCTGGATGTTCGACATGGACGAGGGGAATGTCCACAAGCTCACCTACGACGTGATGCTCCATTTCGGGACGCTCCTCAGCCTTCTTGCCGTCTATGCGGGGAGGTTGGCTGCCGTCTGCCGCGATGACCTGCGTAAAGCGAGGAAAGGGGCGTTCGGGCAATGCCTGCTCCTGAAGATCGCGGTCGGCACGATACCCGCGGGTGTTGCCGGGATCTTATTTAAAGACACCATCGAAACCACACTCCGGGCGCCGTACATCACGGTCTTCACGCTGATCGCCGTATCGTTCCTGATGTTGCTCGCGGAGAGGATGCACACGACCCGGAAGGAAGGAGACATATCCTTCGCCTTCGCCCTGGCGATCGGCGTCGCCCAGGCGATAGCCCTCGTGCCCGGCACGTCGAGGAGCGGCATCACCATTACGGCGGCAATCCTCCTGGGCTTGAAGCGAAGCGACGCGGTCGACTTCTCGTTTCTCCTCTCTATTCCGATCGTGCTCGGGGTCTCTCTCTACGAGGGCAGGCATGTCTCTTTCGGGGGGTCGGAAAGCTTCCTCTATCTCGTGGGGGCGCTCTCCGCGTTCGTGTTCGGGACCATGAGCCTCAAGTTCCTCATCGGTTACCTGAGGAAGCACTCACTTGACGTCTTTGCCTATTACCGGATAGGTCTCGCTGCCCTCATCACCCTTCTTTCTCTCTAAAAGCCGCCAGCAGGAGGCAAAGAACCGGACCACGAAATTCCTCCCGAAATAGAGGCCCACCGTAAGGGCCAGGCTGCCGGCAAGGAGCAGCCAGAAGGAGACGAACTTCCCGCGCCGTATCGCGTCGCCCTGCATGCAGAGAATAATCGTGCCGGGCAGACGGCCGCACACGTTCATCAACACAAAATCGAGGTACCGCATGCGCGTGAGGCCGAGGAGATAACAGAGGGAATCCTTGGGAAAGCCCGGTATGAGAAAGAAGACGAAGGTGATGTTGAGGGCCTTGTGCGTGGCCATGAAAGCGTCGAACCTGTCGAAGTATTCCTGCTTTACGATCCTCCGGACCAGGCCCGACCCGAAGTAGCGGGCGATCCAGAACGCGGTGAGGGCGCCGGCGGTCAGGCCGACGGTTGACAACAGCGTGCCGTACAGCTTGCCGAAAAGGAGGCCGCCGACAAAACCCGTCACTTCTCCGGGCACGGGAGCGACCACCACCTGGACCGCCTGCAGGAAAGTGAAGGCCACGGCGGAGTAAGGGCCGAAGGACGCGAGGAACACCCTCAGTTTCCTGCCTTCGAAAAAATACTTGTAGTAATGGAGGATAAACCTCCAGGCCCCTTCGTGGTAAATGTAAAATATGAAACAGACGATGACAACGGCGGAAACCGTCAGGAACAGGTTGAGGGCGGAAGGGCGGAGCCGGGCGATCAGGCGCGAATTTTCCTTCATGCCATGCGGTCTCAGGCCGTGTCTCCGCGTGTGTCGCGGGGCGTGCGTTCCCTGGAAGGGATCATTTTCCGAACCTCCTGTTCCTGTGCTGATAGCTGCGTATCGCCCTGAGGAAATCGATCTTGCGGAAGAGGGGCCAGAGGGCGTCGCAGAAATAAAACTCGCTGTAAGCGCTCTGCCAGAGCAGGAACCCGGAGAGCCGTATCTCGCCGCTCGTCCTGATGATGAGGTCCGGGTCCGGGATGCCGCAGGTATACAAATGGTTGGCGATATCCTCGACGGTCAACCCCTGAACCAGCTCCTCCAGGGAAGACGCCTTCTTTTGCATGAGCGCCTTTCTCGCCGCCTCGACTATCTCTTCCCTGCCTCCGTACCCGATGGCGATGTTGAGCATGTGCCTGTCGAACGTGGCAGTCAATGCCTCGCACCTCTGTATGGTCTCCTGCAGGTCGGGGGGCAGGATGTTCAGCTTGCCGAATGCCTTTACCTTGAATTTGTTCCTGACCACCACCTGATTGTGGGACAGATCTTCCATCTTGTCCCTGATGATCTCGAAAAGCGCTTTCACCTCGTCCTCTTCCCTGTGGGTGTTTTCGGGCGAAAGGACCCAAATCGTCACGATCCTGATGCCGAGGTCAGCGCACCATTGGAGCACGTCATCCAGCCTGCGCGCACCTTCCCGGTGCCCGTCCGCCACGTCGTCGAACCCCATCTCCCTGGCGTACCGGCGGTTCCCGTCGAGGATCAAGCCCAGGTGCGTGGGGATGCGGCGCCTCTTGATTTTGCGGGAAAGGCGTTTCTCGTAAAGATAATATAGGATTCCGTGAAGCAAAGCAGGAAGATTATAATTCATATGAGAGGCAAAGTAACTATTTAAATGCCTCGTGACGACGGACGAAAGGGCATCCGTCCCTGGGAGGCGGTTTTCCATCTTCCGTCCGATCGCCTTTTCACGTTATGCCGCCGGCCGCCTCACCTTCGTGGCGAGCGCCTTGATGGCGTCTTTTAGTCCATCGAGGGTAAGCTCGTACATGGGGAACAGCTTGCCGATCGCTTCGACCGTGGGGTGGCGCCAATATTGCTTCGGTGTGGGGTTGAGCCAGACGGAGTAGGGAAAATGCTCCCTTAGGCGCTGGAGCCATTCTATCCCCGGCTTATCATTGGAGGCGTAGTAGTCGATGCACCCGTATCTGTCGAACAGCTCCGAGTAGGCCATTCTCGCGTCGCCGACGAACACCACCTTGTAACCGGAATGAAAATTGGTAAAGAGCTTTTCCGTCGGCGTCGCCTTCGAGTTCCACATGTCCTGGTAGACGTGCTCGTAGATGCAGTTGTGGAAAAAGTAGTGCTGAAAGTCCTTGAAATGCTCGACCTGCGTGGCCGCGGAGAAGAGCCTGTCGCAGAGGTCCGCGTAGGGCGCCATGGAGCCGCCCGTGTCCATGACCAGAAGAAGCCGGATGCTGTTCTCCCGAGATCGGGCAAAAACCAGCTCTATCTCTCCGCCCTCTTTCGCCGTCTTGTCGATGGTCTCGTCTATGTCCAGCTCCTCGACGGCGCCTTCCCTCTTCAACTGCCTGAGCTTCTTGAGGGCGACCTTCGTCTGCCTGATATCGAGGATGACATCGTTCCGGTAATTCTTGAACCGTCTCTCTTCCGCCACCTTGACGGCCGAGCTCATCCAGCCTTCGCCGCCCACCCGGATGCCTCCGGGATAATAACCATAGGCGCCGAAAGGAGACCTGCCGCCCGTGCCTATCCACTTGGCGCCGCCGTCATGGCGCTCGGTCTGTTCCTTCAGGCGCTCCCTGAACATCCGCATCATCTCTTCGAGGTCGTACTTCTGCTTCATCTCCTCCAGTTGCTTCTTCATCTCTTCCAGCTCTTCGGGGCTGAGCCTCGGCAGCTTGTTGGCCGGGTTCTCGAGCCATTCGAGCACCTTGTCGATTTCGAGGGCCTCCGTGGCGATGCCGCCGAAGTATTCCTGGAAGGCGAGGTCGAACATGTCATAATACGCCTCGCTTTTCACGAGGAAGGCCCTGCCCACGTAGTAGAGGTGATTGAGGCTCGATTCCATGAAGCCGCCGCACAGCGCCTCGGTAAAGGATATCCATTCGGTCACCGAGACCGGCACGCCCTTTTTTCTCAGAAGATAGAAAAAGTTGATGAACATGCGGTCGTCACCTTCTCCTGATGCCGAAAGTGCTGTGTGACTGCGCCATTCTCGCGACCCTGTCCGTATCCTGCTCGCTCTTGATGAGGGCGCCGAGGAAAGGCACTTCGCTGGTGAACTTTTCGAGGTCGAGGCCGCCCATGGAGCAGGCTTTTATCCAGTCGAGCAGCTCGCTCGTCGAAGGTTTCTTCCGGAGGCCGTCGACCTGGCGTATCCAGTAGAACTTCTTGAGCGACTCCCGCATGAGCTTCTCCTGGATATCGGGAAAATGGACCTTGACGATCCTCTCCATCATGTCCTCGTCGGGGAACTCGATGTAGTAGAAGACGCAGCGGCGCAAAAAAGCGTCGGGCAGCTCCTTTTCGGAATTGCTCGTGATGATCACGATGGGCCTGTGCCTCGCCTTCACTTCTTCGTCCAGCTCGTTGATATGGAAGGACATCTCGTCAAGCTCGTTGAGGAGGTCGTTGGGGAATTCCACATCCGCCTTGTCGATTTCATCGATGAGGAGCACCACCTGCTCGTCGGCGATGAAGGACTGTCCCAGCCTGCCGTGCTTGATGTACTGCCTGATGTCGGAAATGTCCCTGTCCTTGAAACGCGCGTCGTTGAGGCGCTGGACCGTGTCGTACACGTAAAGGCCGTCTTTTGCCTTCGTGGTCGATTTGATATTCCAGGTAAGCAGCTTCTTGTTGAGCGCATGGGCGATGCTGTGGGCCAGAAGGGTCTTGCCCGTACCCGGCTCTCCTTTTATCACGAGCGGCTTGCCGAGTATGATCGACACGTTGACAATCTCCATCAACGGTTTTGATGCGATATAATCATTGCTGCCTTCGTATTTCTGTCCCGGTTTGTCCATCTTTATCAAGGCCCCCTTGGGTGTGAAAAATAGCTCTATTAGTATATTTCCAACGGGGGTCTTTGTCAACGGCTGCATCCAGGGAGGAAAAAGCATGGACATGCGCGAACGCCTGCTTTCCAACCCTCCGCAAAACTGTTATACTACCTGTGAAATCTGGCACCCGAGTCGGCTCATTCGGCACTCATCCTGATATTTCCGGGGGGAACGATGGCAGAGAAAAGGGC
>PLSJ01000051.1 GCA_003165115.1 Syntrophaceae bacterium
AAATGAGCGCACCGGGAATCGCTGGTCCGGCCGCCCCAGGTTTGCCACGGACCGGCGTTTTATGGTACTATGCGGGCTATGGTCGAGCATTCGGACACGATCATGGAGCGGCACCTTGCTCTCCGCGCCGCGAGGCAGTTCTTCTACGACCGCGGCTTCATCGAGGTGGAGACGCCCGCGCTCTCGCGGTGCGCGCCTCCCGACCCTTTCATCGAGCCGCTGGAGGTCTACGTGGGGCGCTCGGGGCCTTACTTCCTCCACACGTCGCCGGAGATGGGGATGAAGAAGGTCGTCGCTTATGGTCATGAGCGGATATTCCAGATCTGCAAGGTGTTCCGGGTCGAGGAATTCGAGGAGCACCACGCAATCGAGTTCACCATGCTCGAATGGTATGCACACGGCACCTACGTGGAGGCGATGGAGGAAACGGCGGACCTGGTCCGCGCGGTGGGCGGGGCGTTGGGCGCACCATTTCCGGACCGCTTCGATGTGCGGGACGTGGGTGTGCTCTTCCTCGAGGCAGCAGGTATAGATCCCCTCCCTCTCGACAGGGACGCCCTGGCATCACGGATGAAAGAGCGCGGTATTCAGGGACTCAGCCCGGACGACACGTGGGAAGACCTGTTCTTCCTGTTTTTCGTGCAAATGGTCGAGCCCCGGATACGGAGCCTGGGGGATGCCCCGTGCTTCATCAAGGACTGGCCCGCCTCGCTCACGGCCATGGCCAGAAAGAAGGACGACCACACGGTGGAGCGGTTCGAGCTTTATATGCATGGACTGGAGATCGCGAACGGATATACCGAGCTCCTCGATCCGGTCGAGCAGCGGGCGCGTCTCTCGCACGACAACGCGAGCCGGGCGCGGCGCTCGATGCCGGTTTTCCCGCCGGACGAGAGCTTTCTCGACGCCCTGGGCCGCATCCGGCCACCCCTGGCCGGCGTGTCGGTCGGCATCGACAGGCTCCTCATGGCGCTTTCCGGAAAGGACCGGATAGGGGACGTGCTCAGCGACCGGCTCACCATCGGGTGAGCCCTAATAAGGATGTTTCATGCGAATAATTGACGCGAGTTTTACCAGGAGCGTGACGGAGATCGGCCAGAGGAAGCAGATCGGGCTGCCGGAGGTCTGTTTCGTCGGCAGGTCGAACGTGGGCAAATCGTCCCTCCTCAATACGCTCACGGGCAGGAAGATCGCGCGCACCGGCGGCACACCGGGCGTGACCCGGCTCATCAACCTCTACACGGTGGCATGGGAGCGCGGGGGCCGCAGGGGGAGCGTGCTTTTCTCCGATTTCCCCGGCTTCGGCTATTCAAAGGTCGCGCAGGGGGTATACGAAGGCTGGCAGGCGATGGTCGAGGGCTATATGGTCCAGAACGAGTGGGTGCGGCGCGTCCTGTGGGTCTTCGACATCCGCCGGACCTTCGATGCGCTCGACACGATGCTCCTCGACTGGCTGAGAGCGAACCGCCTCGAATTCTCCCTTGTCCTCACCAAGGCGGACAAGGAGGGAAGGGGGGCGTCCTTACAAAAGCAAAAGACCTTCCGGGCCATGCTCGGGCGCGAAGAAGTCTTCCTGTTTTCGTCCAAAGACGGATACGGAAAAGGCGACCTCCTCGGTCATATCGGACAATCCCTATGAGTCGTACGTGTGCAGGGCGAACCCCTCGCCCGTCACGTAACTGCCGTAGGTGCGGGATACAATGAGGTCTCCCGTGTTCATGTACGTCTTCTTTCCGCCGTCCGCCTCGTAGGTCTCCATGTCCGCCATATGGGAGTGGGCCATGATGACCGCGTCGTAGCCCTGGTCGAGCTTCTTCTTTCCGTATCTCCTGAACCGGGCGCGCACCCGCTCGTCATAGGTTTTGTGCTTTTTCGAAAGCACGCGCCCGAATTGCATGGCGGTCCGCCAGGTGAGGCGGGGGCCGAGGAGGTCCATGATCGAGAAGAGAAGACGCGACCTCAGGATCCCGCCTAGCGAGAAGAACCCGAACTCGTCGCCGTGGCTCAGGAACACGCGCTTCCCGTCGAGGTCGAGGGTCAGGCTCCTGGCGCACCGGACGCCGGTGTACGATTCGAAGTACGGTCCCATCCGGTATTCATGGTTCCCCTCGATGAAATAGACGGACCTTGACATGGCCGCATCGCGCAGCGCGTCGACGACCTCCCTGTAGAAAGGGTACACGTAGTTGTCGTAGCCGTGGTAGAATTCGAAGAGATCGCCGAGGACGACGATAATGTCCGCGTCCCGGGCCGCCTGCCGCAGGAATGCCTTGACCGCCCCGACCCTGGCCGCGTCGTTATCGGGCAGGTGCGCGTCGGAGAAAAAAACCGCTTTCATGCCTTTTTTCGGACGGCCTCAGCGTGAGCCATACCATTTCTCATAAAAGCCGAGATATTCGCCCGTCTTGATCTTCTCCCACCAGTCCCTGTGCTCCACGTACCATCGCACCGTCTCTTCCATCCCCGTCTTGAAGGGCACGTGTACCTCGAAGCCGAGGGTGTCTCTTATCTTTGTGTTGTCTATGGCGTACCTGCGGTCGTGGCCCGGCCTGTCCTTGACGTATTTGATGAGGCTCCGGGGCTTATTCAGGACCTCCAGGATGATCTCCACGATTTCGAGGTTGTTCCTTTCATTGCCCGCGCCCACGTTGTAGACGTTGCCGGGGACGCCCTTATCCAGCACGAGGGCCAGGGCGGCGCAGTGGTCGGACACGTGTATCCAGTCGCGCACGTTCAGCCCGTCGCC
>PLSJ01000125.1:0-252 GCA_003165115.1 Syntrophaceae bacterium
TTTCAACTCCACGAGAATATCGACGTCACTTGATTCCGAAGCGGCTCCTCTTGCAAAAGAGCCGAACAGACGAACATTCAGTGCACCATGCTCTTTACCGATCTTACGAATGTCTTTCTTTTTCCTGAGTAATTCATCCGCGGTCCGCGTCGGCATCGTTTCAACCTCCGCCTATATTTTACCCCCTGATCGATGCGCTGTCGATGTAAAATCGAGAGGGAAGAAGGAAAACCGTTTTACCGGGACGATGTA
>PLSJ01000125.1:328-9728 GCA_003165115.1 Syntrophaceae bacterium
GTCTGTCAAAGTGACAACCAGGGATGATAACCAGGGATGATAAGGAGGCATGACAATCAGGAGCGACAAAAAGCATATGGGGCGGTTGTTTGCAAAAGATGACCGCACACCGTGGCCCCGGAGGGCCGCTTCGTTCCTCTCTTATCGAATCCGTGAAATACGCTTTGACAATGTAGTAAAATATGGACAGACTAAAGGAGATGGCGGCGCAAGGAAAATAAAGGGATGCTGGTCGAATATATACAGAAAGCCGTGGAGCGGGCCGAGTACAAAAGGCTCGAAGATGGAACCTGGTTTGTCGAAATTCCTGGATTCGAGGGCGTCTGGGCTAACGGGAAATCAGTCGAGGAGTGCCGGAAAGAGCTGATCGAGGTATTGGAAGAGTGGCTTTTCCTCAAGATACAGGACAAAGACCCCGTTCCAGTCGTTGACGGTATCTCTTTGGCGGTGAAACCCATAAAGGCAGCCTGATGCCCGACGAAATCGTGTCGAGAAAGGTGCTTATCAGGAAACTGAGGTCACCGGCAAGGCACGTCTGTTATTTACTTTAAGTTCTTAAGAGCGTCCCTATTGACCCCCCTTGGTAATGATTACGGCAACTTGCAAAACATATTTACTTTCTTAAGAACGTCCCCTTTGTCCCGCCCCTGAAGGGCTTCTTTGACCATGGGGAAATTCATACTTACGAATGGGGTTCCATCTTTGCCTTTATCGCTTGAAAATCCCTGCCTTTCGGCATGACAAAGAGACAGCTTCCGTCGCTGCGTTTTTCCCAAAGCTCCCCGAGCGCGCGTTTTTCCCGAGAGTCATCATCGCTCCAGCGGTCTTCCCCTTTGTACTCTACAACTAGGTATCGCCCGTCATTAAGAAGGCATACGAAATCCGGGTAAAACTTGTCGGTTGTGGTTTGCAGCCAGAATGAATGACGCTCCCGACGTTCTATGTTCCGAACCCAAAACTTGACTTCGGACAGCGTATCGAGAAATACCGCGCAATCGTATTCTTCCCCGCTGTCCTTCATGTTGCCGACTTCCTGGTAATAATGCTTCGAAAATTCATGGCTGCCTTGATAACGGGTGTTGTACGGGTATTCAAGAGGGTTGAAGGAAAAACAAGATTCGGGTGTCACGACAAGGGGTGTTTCGCAGTCGGGAAGCAAGAGACTCTGATAGGCGTGGTTATGTGCTTGCCGCCTATGCTTTTCTATCTTGTCCGCCACTCTCTGCCGCAATGTGTATTTATCATGAAAGAGCTGGCCGAGACTGAAGTTCCGTTCATCGATAAGGCAATGCACGAGGGCCGTTAAAAACGGTCCCGACTCCGAAGGGGGAATGTCCCTATGAGGAATCGTGGTGTCGAGCCAGTAGACTAAACCGGCCACTGTTTGTGTTTGGTCCATGGGAAACAACGTCATCGTCTCATTCAGGTTGGTGATGAATCGTCTCGCAAGCCTTCCCACGTCCGATACGTCGATCTCTACCACCGTACCGTCAAACTGCTTTGCCGAATATTCCGCCTCCATCAAAGTAGGATCACGTCTGGAAAGCTCCCACGGCATTTCGAGGAAATGAGTTTCCTCGAAAGCTTCGAATAATTCCCCCTGTCTGATGGAGAGTACAGGAACGCTAAAGGACTCCCCGCGTTCGGCGGGTGACTTTGCTTGCTCTATCGGAAGTCCACGGGTTTTTCGGTATACCCGTTCAACGCTGGCCTTTCCTTCCGGGGTTCCGAAGCATTGTTGCAGGGTGTATTTTTCTTTCTCCTCCATGACCCCGCTAAAGGTAATCTCGCCTTTCTCGTTATCATATCTTACCTTTCCCGCGATTTCCGGCGGTAAGCTTTCCAGGTTCGGGGTTTCCGGTACGGGTTCACTCGTCTTTGTCCAGAACTCTGCAAGCCCTCCCTGAGATTTTTCGGGAAGTTTTGTAATCAGGTCTTTCGCCTCTTGGCGGTTAAACCCGTTCTGAACCAAGGCATCTTCAAGGGCGTTTGCCGCTTCGATAAAGTTGCGGGAAGCAGCGAAAGCATAGGACATGTTCAATTCTTCGTTTTGTTTACGCTGTGCCTTCGGCAGCCGCATTATCCGCCCTAAAATCTGTTCCACGGCCGTCGAAGACCGCATTTCCGCAACGGAACAGAGCACATAGGCAAAGGGGCAATCCCACCCCTCCTTGAGGGCATATACGGTGATGATATAACGGATTTTGCAGGATGGATCTGAAAGGTTTATCCCTTCAAGTCCTTTATCGGTCCCTGTAGCGCGCCGCACCTGATCTGCGGGAATGGAGAAATCTTCCAAAAGGCATTGCTCTACCGCCTCCACCGTCAAAGTGTCGTGGGTCTGATTTTTTGGCTGAGCCTGAAACAGCAAAATCGGACGGATGTACTCACCAGTGGCCCGCCGCTCCCCTATTGCCATTTCCTCAAGATGCTTTCTGAGCGCGATAGCATCGCCTATAAGCTCTTTCCAATCGGGGCGCGTCTCCAGGCGGATGGGAAGTTTTATCATCTGGTCCGCCTTCAGCTCCGCCGCTGACACGGAATGCAGCACGTTACTGGGGTTATTTTCAGTGTCCGGCGTGGCGGTAAACTCAATGATGCAGGAGGGATTGAACCGGGCCAAGGTATCAAAGGAAAGCGGCGTCCGGGCGTTATGAGCTTCGTCAACAATCACTATGGGGCGGTGCAGGCGCAGCACGTTAGCCAAGGATGAAACGGGCTTTCCGTCAGAGTATTTTTCCAGGGAATCGAGCAAGGCCGGATCAACGCCGCTGAAATGGTCCATGAGCGCCCCGGATTGTTCATACACCTTTCGTCCTTCGGTCTCCTCTACCCGGAAAGCTTGCACAGTGGCAACGATAACGGTCGTCCCGGTGATAAGGGCCGGGCGAGTGACATACAGCGCCTCCTGAATGGACAGAACGGAAACGGAAGATAAGGTTTCCTCAAGGGCCTTTCTGTAGGGGTGAGTCCGATCTTTCAGCGCGTCAATGGTCTGTTCTTTGATCGCGTTCGACGGGACAAGCCAGAGCACGACGGGGCAATCAGCATGGAGCAAGTCATTAGCCGCAACGCTGATGGAATGGCACGCGACGAATGTTTTTCCCCCTCCCGTGGGGATTCGTAAGCAGACATAGGGAAGACCGGGAAGTTCTTTGACTTCTCTATAAGGAATGCCGGTTCCAAATATTTGCCGGGTAACATCATAATAGGCGGTGTTTGCGTCGCCGAATTGCAGACAGGCGCGGAAGTAGAGTCTCAAAGCATCCAGGGCGCGGGTTTGATATTCTTTTAGGGTGAGCATTATGAGACCCTCACTTCATAGGGAACTTGCCGGAAAATGATATTTTCACGTCTGAGTCTTTCCGGGCTTATCCGGCAGCCGTTCCCATAAATGATCCGCGTTCCCACGTGGGCCGGAAGTGAAGCCAGAATTTCACGGGTAAGCACGTTTCCGCCGTGTACCGATTTATCCCGCAATATTCCGTTGAAGAGCAGATACACGGCGACGCTGTTTACTGTACCGAGTAGGGGCGTTCTTAGCTCCGTATCTTGGGGTAACGGCTCACCCGTGGCGATGAAGAAGACGTGGTGGGCAAGGTCCCGAAAGGTTACTGCTTCAGATATCTGGCCTTCAGAACTGAAAAGCGGTTCCCCAAGTTCACAGAAGCGAAAACCGCCATCTAACGGCTGAAAGTTCTTGTAACCTTCAATGCAACGAGTTAACCGAAGAGCTGTGGCTACCCGACACAAATTCTTGTCCATTTCTGCAAGAATAAAGCGGCGCTTGCCACCGTCTTCCTTGTTCAATGTCAAAACGGCTTGCCCTGTAGTTCCGCTGCCCGCAAATGAATCAAGGATAAGTGAATCCTTATCGGTCGCTATTTGAAGAATCCGTTTGATAAGTCGGGTCGGTTTAGGTGTATCAAAGGCGGTTTGCGAGTCCAGCAATGAAATAATTTCTTTTCTGGCTTCATCGGTGTGTCCTGTCTCCTCATGCGGCCACCATGTCCAAGGTACAATTCCTTCGGCATCTTTCAAGAAATGGATACGCCTTGGAACCCCGTCACCATCTTTTCCGAAATGCATCCGATTATCGGATAGAAGCCTCTTATATTCAGATTCAATTACCTTCCAGCACGAGCCTTCCGGCGGCAAATGACGTCTCCCATTCGGGGCGATAATTTCATACATCTGATTCGGTCTGTAACCTTGAGCCGTTAACGAAACTGTTTGCCATGGCCCTCTGGGGTCATTGTTTGGGTTCTTGTACAGCTTTTTCTGTTTTTCGCTCAACGGCAACTTATTCCTTACTGCCTTGAAGCGTTCAGGATCGACGGCATACACCATTAGGTATTCGTGGGAATCACCTATTGCTTCCCGATTTTCACGAGAATAACGCTTCTGCCAGACATTGCAAGCAATGAACTGTTGGCGGCCGAATATTTCATCCATTAGATAACGAAGAGAGGCAACTTCTGAATCATCAATGGAAATCCACATTGAACCATCTGGATGCAGAAATTCCTTTAAGAGGGCGAGGCGGGGATACATCATGCAGAGCCATTTATCATGGCGAGACAGGTCTTCGGCTTCCTTCCCCACTACGTTACCGAGCCATGCCCGCATTTCGGGACTATTCACGTTGTCGTTGTAAACCCAATTCTCATTGCCGGTATTGTAAGGAGGGTCTATGTAAATACACTTTACCTGCCCGGCATAGTAGGGAAGCAGGGCTTTCAGGGCTGTCAGATTATCCCCCTGCACCAGAAGGTTCCCGCTGCCCGATTCCCCGACCGACAATTCGTCGTTGCTCTTCAGCAGATGGAACGGCACCTGCTTGTGGTGCCCCACAACCGCCTTCTTCCCTATCCAATCAAGCGTCGGCATTTATCTACCCTCCATACTGTGACGCTGTAGGATAATAGCAGGAATAGGTTCATGTTGTCATTATTGAACTTCTTTGTGGTAAGGATATTCGCCGTGCCGTGACGCCCGGTGCCCTGGCGGTCGCGGGGTTTATAAGGCCGCAAACGCCAGGGCGTATGTGAGGACCCGGACCCGCCCCGGCGACCGCGCCAGGCGCAAAAAGCACCCGGCCCCCAAAAAAATCTTGCAATGTGGCATTTAATGATGCAAGACTACTACCTATGCAAAAGGAAGTGCTTGCACTTGTAGTTGGAGGGGGACCGGCGCCGGGGATCAATGGCGTCATCAGCTCGGCCACGATCGAGGCGGCTAATGCGGGCGTCGATGTGGTCGGTATCGTGGGCGGCTTCAAAACCCTGTTCGAGGGCCGGGAAAGCGATATCAGGCGCCTTACGATAGACGACGTCTCGCGGCTCCACACGCAGGGTGGGTCGATCCTGAAGACGTCGCGCGGTTACCCGGACAACGCGCTGGAGCAATTCCAGGTGATGCTGTCGACTATCAGGCGGCTCGGCATCGATTACCTCATCACCATAGGGGGAGAAGGCACGCTCTTTATGGCGAACTGGATCTACAAAGAGGCGAAGGGTTCCGTAAAAGTCGTCCATGTGCCGAAGACGATAGATAACGACATCCCCCTGCCCGGCGGGCTCGCGACATTCGGCTACGAGACGGCGCGCCACCTGGGCGTGCATATCGTGACAAATCTCATGGAAGACGCCCGGACAGCGGGCAGATGGTACCTCGTCACGACGATGGGCAGACACGCGGGCCATCTCGCGCTGGGGATAGGGAAAGCGGCGGGGGCCACCCTCACCCTGATCCCCGAAGAATTCGGAAGTACGGTCTGCGCGAACCAGATCGCCGACGTGCTCACGGGCTCCATCATAAAAAGGCTCTGCATGGGGAAGGACCACGGCGTCGCGGTGCTTGCCGAAGGCATATCCGAAAAGGTAATCCTCGATGGCGACAACGGCGGCGAGGCAATGGAAAAGGACGATATGGGCCGGGTGCGCCTCTCCGAGCTTCCCCTGGGCGAGATGCTGAAGAGGATGTGCAGGAAAAGCCTGGAGTCATCGGGCCTGAAGGTGACCATCGTCACCAAGAATATCGGCTACGAATTGAGGGCCGCCGCCCCCATCCCTTTCGATGTGGAGTACACGAGGAACCTCGGATACGGCGCTGTCCGTTTTCTCCTGGGCGGTGGAACGGGCTCGACCATAATCGCCGACGAACACGCTATTCAGGCCATACCCTTCTCGGAGTTTATCGACGAATCGGGCAAGAGCAAGATACGGAGGGTCGACACCCAGTCGCAGATATACCACGTAGCCAGAAAGTATATGATCAGGCTGGAACCGGAGGACTTCCAGGGGAAGCAGCTCCGGCTGCTCGCCGAGACGGCCCATCTCGACCCCGAGCAGTTTCTTGCCAGGTTCGCCGGCGTCAACGGGTGCGAGCTTCCGCTACAGCCGACAAAGTATGACGGACCTTCCCTCACCATCCTCTGACAGGCGTTTCCCCGTAATACAATNNTTACAATTTCCCAATACCACAATGCCCCGAAAAAGTCACGCGACGAGCCTAAAAGACAGGCTGCGGGCCGATTTTGCCACCCCGCTCATTTATCAATGGACATTTACCCTTCGGCCATGGTAATACGTTATCAAACAAACGGGTCCGGGGGCGCGCCGCATGGTGCGCACCTGATACCGCGTGTGCTGGAGCGGATGTGGCTCATTCATCTTCGGCTTTTTGGACGAGGTATTACATCAACGAGGTATTACATCGATGTTGAAGAGGCGGCTCCCCCGTTGGGCCGAGGTGATGAAGATCGGCATACTCCCCCGCTGGGCAATCGGCTACCTGGCGGTCTTCCTCCTGCTCGCCGCGCCCAACGCATACTCCCTCCTGAAGCTGCACCAGCTCGGCACGGCCACGATCCCCGGCCTGAACGCCGACATCAGGATCCTCGATTGTCAGAAGAGGCTCGTCGATTCCGTCCTTTCCCAGCTCCGCTATGATCGGAAATATCTCCTCATGAGGGACCCCGGTCTGCATGACCGGCTTATCCAGGCGCGGATGGAATTCCACATGTACCTCGGCCAGGGCATCTCGATCGCGGACACGGAGGCGAAGAAACTCTCCTTCCGGCGGATCGGGATGCATCAGAAGCGTTATGAGGCGCTGGTCGACGCGGAGACGGCCCATCCGGCCGACACCCGGTATAGGCGCGGAGAGGACGAGGCAACCGATGCGACCCTGGAAGAACTGAAGAGGCTGGAGGGCTATGCCAGGGAAGATGTCAATCTCAAGATGGGCGTGGTGAACGGCATGCGCCGGTCGGCCCTCAGAATAGCCCTCGCCTCGTCCGGGCTGACCATCCTTTGCGCCCTCGTCATCGCCTCCCTCGTCACGAAGAGCATCACGTCCCCTTTGAGAAGGCTGGTAAGCAGGACCAGGGAGATCCCGGCAGGCGTATTCAGGAACGATCCCGAGGTCTCGTCTATCCCCGAGATCTCCGAGCTGACGAGCGCCTTCAACGGCATGTGCGAGAAGCTGGCGGCCGTGGACAAGATGAAAACGGATTTTCTTTCCATGATCTCCCACGACCTGAGAACACCCCTGACGACGATAAGGGAGGGAACGAGCCTGCTTCTCGACCGGATAGGGGGAGATATCACGGAGGCGCAGAAAAGGCTCCTCGACATCCTCTATGCGGAGGAAAACAGGCTGATCGGGATGGTGAACTCGATACTCGACCTGTCCAAAATGGAGGCGGGCATGATGACCTATGCCTTCGATCGCGGTGACATCGCCCCGCTGATCGATCAGGTAGTGACCGAGATAACCCCTCTGGCGGAATCGAAAAAAATCGCCCTGATGAAGAAGACGGGCGACGACCTCCCGCAACTAAACATGGACGGGGAGCGCATGTTGCAGGCCCTCCGCAACCTGATAGGCAATGCCGTAAAATTCACCCCCAAGGACGGCCTGATCACGATCTGCGCAAGGGCCGCGAACGGGGGCGTAGCGGTTTCCGTGGAGGACACGGGCCCCGGGATCCCGGCCTCGAAGCTGGGGACCATATTCGAAAAGTTCAGTGTCCTGGACCCGAAGAGCGGCACGGGGCTAGGTCTCGCCATTGTGAAGCATATCATCGACGTACACGGAGGAAAGGTGTGGGTGGAAAGTGGGTTGGCCCAGGGAAGCAGATTTACCTTTACATTGTCATCATGATGTTTCTTTCGGGGTCGGGGTGCGCGCTCTTGTCCCGCTCCCCCGCCCCGGCCGAGACGGCCGCAAACGGCGCTCCGCCGCCGGCCGTAGCCGTTCCGGAAGATGACGCCCTTACCCATCTGGCCCTGGGGCGGAAGCTCTTCGCGGGGGGCGACTACCGGGGCGCCCTGAAGGAGGACGAGCTGGCCGCAACCCTCGCGGCCGACGGTCCCGTGGCGGAAGAAGCCCTTTTCTCCATGGGCCTCATCTACGCCTATCCCGCCAACCCCGCGAGGGACCCGGCGAAATCGGCCGCCTGTTTCAGGAAGCTCGTCAAGGGTCATCCGGCGGGCACCTTCGCGGAAGAGGCGCGGGTCCTGCTCGCGATCCTGCACGAGCACGAGCAATCGGCCCGGACCATCAGGAGGCTGCAAGCCATAATCAGGGAGACGAAGCAAACGGATATGCGGATCGAGGACAAAAGGGCGAAGGCGCAATAGGAGAAGCATGTGGCACCCGACAAAATCCTGATAGTCGATGACGACCGGAACTTCCTCGAAGTGTTGAAGGTCCGGATCGAGTCGGCCGGCTATAGCGTCTTCGCGGCGGCGAACGAGGAGGACGCCCTCCGTCTGGCCCGGAGCGAGGCATTCTCTCTCTCCATCGTGGACTTGCAGCTCGAACGCGGGGACGGGATCACCCTCATGAAGGAATTGCAGCTTCTCCTCCCCGGCATGCCGGTCATCATCCTTACCGCCTTCGGCACGATCGCGAGCGCGGTGCAGGCCATGAAACAGGGGGCCCACAATTACCTCACCAAACCCTTCGATTCGCGCGACCTCTTCTCGCATATCGAAAAGGCCTTGGAGAACGGCAGGCTCACGTCCGAGATCAACCGTCTGAAAGGACTCCTCGAAGAGGACTACAGCACCCCCGACATCGTGGTGAAGAGCGAGAAGATGCAGCATGTCCTCGACATCGTCTCCCGCATCAGCCGGAACGACTCCACCGTCTTCATCAGCGGCGAGAGCGGGACCGGCAAGGAATTGATAGCGAGGACCATCCACCTCGCGAGCGAAAGGAAGGACAAACCCTTTATTGCCCTCAACTGCGCGGCCCTTCCCGAGCCCCTGCTCGAAAGCAGGCTCTTCGGCCACCAAAAAGGGGCGTTCACCGGCGCGGTCCAGAGCACGAGGGGCGTCTTCACCCAGGCCCACGAAGGGACCATATTCCTCGACGAGATCGGCGACAT
>PLSJ01000233.1 GCA_003165115.1 Syntrophaceae bacterium
CCTTTATGCAGGCAACGGGGATGGTGAACGACCACCTGGTGAGCTGTCCCCGTTGGGTCGAGGTGCAGGACGCGGGGCCACTGCCTGAATAGCCCCGCTCACTTCACGAGCAATTGATGAACGAGCGCGGCGAGTGACCACGCACCGAAGCTTGCGAGCAGGGTAACGGAGAGGGAGAGCTGTCTTCTGAAACAAAAGAAGGCCACGAGGTAGAAGACGATGCTGGGGATGATCCCCCAGAGCGCACCCTTCGAAAATGCCTGCATGACATGGGGGCCGGCTTTGCTCTCGACATATACCCAGACGAGGACCAGTGCCCCGGCCAGGGGCATGACGGCGACCAGGCCCCCGGCGGACGGGAACTTTTTGGCGACGGCCACGGCCGAAAAGATGATGAGAAGGCTGAAAGCCGCTTTGGTCAGGGTCTGCATCCCGTTTGTCTCTTGTTCCTTCCGGTCTCTTTAAGGACGGTCACATTATACCATCAGGACTAGCCGGCCGGCAATTCCGGACAACCTTTCCCGGTCCGAAGCGCGGACTCGCCTCCCCGGGTTTTCCGTCGATAGACAGCCAAACTTCAAGAGAGCGATGGCAGGGCATTAAAGGCAGTACCCGCGCGGGAATATGGAAGCAGGGAAAAGCCCGTTGGCTAAGACGCGGGAAACACTGGCTATTTTTCGCCCCTTCCTTTTGACGGAATAGAACATATTCACTTATAGGAATATCTCTATACATGCTGATTTTACGGGGGTTTGTCACCTGCCCAGCGTGTGAGCATAATGCGGATATGCGAAGGATATAGGGAGCTTACGTCTGTCCGCCAACAAGAATTCCACCTTTTTTCAACACGAATTGTGCAAAGCAGGCGGGATACTCAATAAAAGCGGTGGCTTGTCGAAAGGACGGGGGAGGGGCGCCTCCCTTGTGAATAACCCCGATAAGGAGGTCGGCCCTGTTCCTTATGGCAGCATGCCCCGCTTGATGCCTTCGAGACGCTTCAGCAGGTTTGCGTGCTTGGTTTCGTCTTCAAGCAGATAGTTGAGCAGATACTCCTGCACCACCATGCGCTTTCCCTGGAGCGACGGGAGGAGCTTTTCGACGGCATCGATCATTTTGCGCTCCAGCTCGACATGGTGCTCGATCATCGTCCATACGCTCGCAAGTTCTTCGGGGGTCAGTGAGATGGTTGCATCCTGAACGCTCTCCGCAACCCACTTCTCCACGTTGTGGTGCATCTGCGAATCCCGCTGGATGATCTCCATGGCCAAACGTATGATCGGGTTGGTCGTTTTCTCGATAATACGTCCCGTCGAAGCAAGAGAGGCATCTTCCATCTTCTGCCATTCTTTCATCGTATCCACGATCTCGCTCTGAAGGTCTTTCACCTTTCCCGTTGTCTGCACGGAATCCCCCCTCCTGTTTTCTTCGATTTCTTATATGGCCTCCGTGGGCTTTCCGCAGTTGGTGCAGAGGGGGGCGTCCGATGACAGCTTATGCTCGCAGTAAGGGCAGTAACACTGCTTTTCCGTGCGCTCCAGATATTCGACCTTTCCCCCTCTGGTCTTCCTCGGTCGTCCCTCCTGCCGGTCGCAATAGTCCATGATCGCCTTGTGGAGCGCGTCCACCCCGAGGTTCGAGCAGTGCAGCTCGTTTTTCGGCAGCTCCCCCAACTGTGCGGCTACTGCCTCCGTGCTTATGAGCAGCGCATCCTTGAGGGTCTTCCCCTTCGCCATTTCCGTGACGATGCTCGACACCGCGATCGCCGCCCCGCAGCCCATGGTTTCGAACCTGATGTCATCGAGCCTCCCGTCCCTGACCCTTATCATGATCGTCATCATATCCCCGCACAAGGGGTTGCCGACCTCGCCGATGCCGTCGGGGTGCTCCATACCGCCCCTGTTGCGGGGCCTCGTGAAATGGTCCATCACCAACCCTGAATAGGCAGACACGGCTCCCTCCTTGGTCCTTCGCACCGACTCACGCGCGGTCCCGGCCCTTGTCGGGCGCGTGCTCGCGCCTCGCGTCTTCGCGGGACTGTTCGTTTTTCGTTATCCGGTCGTGTCATAGCAATATAATGTTTTTGCGGTCCCTTTTAAAGTCCTTTTCCTCGGCCGCTAATGGGCCGTCGNNCCTGTGGCGAACGTGGCAAAGGGGTGCACGAGGATTGGTGCGAAACAGGACGGCCCTGTGATTCAGAGAAAGTGTGGGTTTCCTTGCGCCGCTTCATTCACACCTTCATCTGAAATCATCGAGGGTTTTCGGTCAAGCCATCTTTTCGAACTCCGTTATAGCCGCGCCGCAGGTGGGGCATACCCATGAGTAGGGCAGGTCCTCGAAAGCGGTACCCGCTCCTATTCCCGTATCAGGATCGCCTTCCGCGGGGTCATAGACATACCCGCAGATGTTGCATTTGTAGCTCGCCATGGTTTCTCCTTTCTTTTCCGTTGTGTCATCCCCGCCGGCCCCGGCGTACGTCGGCGCCGTCTTTGGAGACTTTCCACCCTTTACATTATGATAATGCTCGTAGGTCATGGGCCGGCCGTCGCCGACCACTTCCGCGTCCACGACGCGGCCCAGAAAGATAGTGTGGGTTCCCGCGTCCATGCTGCCCGCCAACTCGCAGTCCATGTAGCTGGTGGCGTGGTCGAGCACGATGGGAGACTTGGAAGGACCCATTCTGTAGCTGATCCCCTCGAATTTATCGGTGTCCCTTCCCGACTTAAAGCCGAAGCGGCCGATAAACTGCATGGGGGTCTCTTCGGCGAGTATGGACACGCTGAAAGCCCGACTTCCGGAGATAAGCTCATGGGTGAGATTCTGCTTGTTGATACAGACCGAGACCGTCGCCGGATCGGACGTGACCTGGCAAACCGTGTTTGCGATTTGGCCGTTGAGCTTCCCGCTCCCCTGGGCGGAAATGATGTAGACCCCGTAGCTGCACTGCTGAAGAGCAGTCCTGTTCATTCGGTATCCTCCCTATAGCTCGCGCGAACGGCCGTCGGAGGGGACGCCGTTGCCCCGCGTCACCCTCCTCGGCGCCCGTTCAATCGATCTTCTTGAAGACGGACCCTTTTGCCCCGCAGACGGGGCACGCCCCAGGGGCTTCTTTTTCCGCGGTGAACCCACATACGGGGCAGACATAGTAGGAATAGCTGCCTGTCGTTTTTCCGATGTCGTCAAGGAGATTCTGATAAAGCCGAGCGTGAACTTTCTCGACGGAGTTTGCAAAGTCGAAGCTCCTTTCCGCCGCCTTCTGCCTTTCCGCCCTCGCCGCTTCGATCATCTCCGGATACATTTCCGTGAATTCGTGGGTTTCCCCGCTCACAGCTTCCGCAAGGTTTTCCTTCGTGGAATGAATGCCATTAAGCGCCCTCAGGTGAGCGTGGGCGTGAACGGTCTCCGCCTCGGCGGCCGCCCGAAAGAGGCGGGCGACCTGGGGGAATCCTTCCTGGTCCGCCTTCGCCGCGAAAGCCAGATATTTGCGGTTGGCCTGAGATTCTCCCGCGAAGGCTTCCTTTAAGAACTGTTCCGTTTTTGCCATGATTGTCCTCCTTTTCTATTTTTTGTGTTGCCGGCCGTTTCCGGGTCCTATTCAAACCGCTCCTTCGCGCGATTGAGCGCTTTCTGCACAGTCCTTGCACACACCTTTGAAATTAAGCTGGATCCCATCGATCCGATGCCCGTCTATGGTTCCCGGTTCCAGCGGATCCAGGTTGGATAAAAACGGGATGTCGCACGTTATGTCGAGGACTTTCCCGCACACCCTGCAATAGAAGTGGTAATGAGGAGCGGTGCACGGATCGAACCTCTTCTTGTCCGGATCGATATCAAGCTCCTGAATCTTTCCCGCCTCCGCGAGCCTTGAAAGGGTGTTGTAGACCGTCGCAAAGGATATCCCCGGATATTCTTTCACTACAGCGNNTGGATGGGTCCGGTTCCCGTCAAGAAGCCTAAGGATGGCCTGACGTTGAGGAGTCACCCTGAGTCCTATCTCCTTGAGCGTCGCCGTGGTTTTATCTTTCATACTTTATAACACTTATCATGTAATAATACTTATTGTCAAGAAAGAAGTGTCTGGATCGGTACGACCACGGTCCCGACGGATGTAAGGCAACTCACCCTATCTTTAAGAAAACTTTGCCTCGTTCGATAAATCTCTACGGAAGTACAGTCGAGATGGAAAGGGAAGAATACCTATGTCTTTGATGACGNNCAGCACAAGAAGCTTGTGGGCCTCATCAACGGTCTTCACGATGCCATGAAAAAGGGGAAAGGAAAAGACGTGCTGGGGAAGACGCTCTCCGATCTGGTGGATTATACCGCGTACCACTTCACACAGGAAGAAGAACTGTTCAAGACTTATGCGTATCCGGACTATCTTCCCCATAAGAAAGAGCATGATGCCCTGAAGAGCCAGGCAGTAGATCTGAGGGAGCAATTCACCCGGGGCGAGCTCTTTCTGAGCAACAAGACAGTGCTGTTCCTCAAGAATTGGCTCAATGGCCATATACTCGGCTCCGATAAGAAATACGGTCCTTTCCTGAACGCAAAGGGAGTGAGCTGAGGCGGCAGCTCGGTCTGTGACCGCGACCTACCGCTCCAGCTTCACCGCGAGGGCCATGCGGTAGAGCAGGGTGATAACGAGGGCGCCGACGGCCCAGATGCCCGTGGTGATCAGTGCCTCGGGGAGGGTCGGGGCGTACTCGGTGATCTCGCCGAGAGGGGACGGGATAAAACCCGGAATGACCAAACCGAGGCCCTTGTCTATCCAGACGCCCACGACGATCGCGCCACAGATCAGGGCCAGGACGCCTTCGCGCCGGCGCAGCCGACCGATGAGGAGGGCGACCGCGGATGCGGCCATCAACGCCATGGAGAGCCACATCCAAGGCACGAGGGCGTGGTGGCCGTCGATGCCGAGGAAAAGGTAGCGGAGGTGCTCGACGTCCGCGGGGACGCCGCCGTACAGGGTAGTGAACAGCTCGACGAAAAGCAGGAAGATGTTGACGAGGAGGGCATAGGTAGCGATGGTGGCAACCTTCCGGATGGTGTCCGATCCGGGGTCGAACCTGGTGACCCGCCGGATAAGAAGCGACATCAGGATAAGNNGCGGTCACCGTATGGATGCTCACCGCCCACGGTATGGAAAGGAGAATGAGGAACCGCACCCAGGGGAGAGGCAGCTCTTTTTTCTGCTCCGCGTCGAGGGTGCACCAGCCGATGAGCAGGTTGAGGAGCAGATACCCGTTGAGCGCGATCATGTCCCAGAAGAGCAACGACCGGGGCGAAGGGTAAAGGATGAGGTTTAAGGCACGGTCGGGCCGCCCGAGGTCGACGATGATGAAGAGGAGAGACATGATGACCGCGGGGACGGCGAGGAATTCGCCGAGTATCGTGATCCGCCCGAACTCCTTCACGTTGTGGAGGTAATAAGGGAGCACGACGGTGACCGCCGAGGCGGCAACGCCTACAAAGAACGTGAAATTCGCGATGTAGAGGCCCCAGGAGACATCGCGGCCGAGGCCCGTAACGGAGAGGCCGTGGCTCCATTGGTGGAGATAAGAGACAAAGCCGGCAACGGCGACAACGAGCAGAAAGAGGAGCCATGCCCGGTAAATCTTGCCGCCGATCAGCGCCTTTTCAATCATGGCCTCTCGCCTCCCATAGCAGATATCCCATCGTTACGCGAGCAGATAAAACACCTTCGGCCTCGTGCCCAGCTCAGGCTTTCTCTGTATCGCGGGCCGGGAGCGAAGCAGGCGAACCACCTGTGAGCGTTCGTCGTTTAAGTCCCCGAAGACGAGGCAGGCCCCTTTGCACGCATCGACGCAGGCGGGCAGCAGGCCCCTGGCCAGTCGCTCGTCACAAAAGCTGCACTTTTCCACCACCCCTTTGGCGCGGGTCGGATACCCCTTATCGATGGCGTGAATAAAGGGCCTCGGGTCCTGCCAGTTGAAGCTCCTCGCGCCGTAGGGGCAAGCGGCCATGCAGTACCGGCAGCCGATGCACCGGTGGTAATCCATCATGACGATGCCGTCGTCTCTCCTGAAGGTCGCCTTTGTGGGGCAGACCGGCACGCAGGGAGGGTCCTCGCAGTGGTTGCAGAGGGCCGTAATCCGCCGCCCCTTGAACGCCTCCATATAGGCTGGCTGCTCGGGGAAAAGCGCGTGATAAGGGGAGGTCCATATCCATTTGATGCGCCTGGCTGCGTCGGGCATATCCGGCACGTTGTGGACGCGGTGGCATGCCTCTATGCACTCCGTGCACCCCTCTTTTTTGGCGCAGGCAAAAATGTCGACGACCATCGCCCATCTTTTCGGCGCTTTCCTGCCGGTCCCGTCGCTACCAATGAGTAGGTCGGCAGGTGCGACGAGGCTGAAGCCCGAGAGTGCCAGCAGCCGTAAGAATTCCCTTCTCGTCATCGCGCCGCGCCTCCCTTCTCGGGGAATGTATGGCACTCCCAGCAGCGGGGTTGCACCCGTACATAATCATGGCAGCGGTCGCAGAAGTCGGCTTTGTTCGAATGACAGCCGATGCACGTCGTCGTGAGGCTCATCACGTACTGCCTGCCGTTAGAGGCGACATAGGTGAGCCTGCCCTCGCGTACCACGGCGTCTCTCCACTTCATCAACACGTCCACATGGTGCCGCCGCATGTACGCTGTAGGCTCGACGCACTCCTTTTCTCCCCCCGGCGGAGCCGCAAGCGTAGGAGGCCCGGATGCGCCTTTCCCGATCCGCGCGTAGATGAAAGGCGCCACGAGGCCCGCGAGAACGACCATGATGATGATCAGGACCAAAGGTTTGCTATACATTTTGTGTTCTCTGGCGACGCGCGACCGGCCCGTCCGGTCACAGGGGCTCACCCCTCAGGTTCGTCGTCCTCGACTCCCCCGTCATCACGAGGGCATTGCCCACGAATTCGTGCACGCCGCCTACCTCGACCCCGGGGACCCAGTACTCGAGAAGGGGCGTCAGCGATGCCTTGTCGATCGCACACATGCAGGCCACCATGTTTACCCCGTGCCGTTCGTGTACGTGCCTGACCGCATTGGCCCGCGGGTAGCCGCCGCGCAGCCTCATTTCCAGGTTCTCGTCGGCGCCCAGGCCCGCCCCGCTCCCGCAGCAGAACGTCTTTTCCCTTATCGTGTTTTCCGGCATCTCGTAGACATGGTTGGCGACGTTCCTGAGGATGAACCGCGGTTCTTCAAAGAGTCCCATGGCGCGGGCCGGGTTGCAGGAATCATGATACGTGATCCGGACCTTATCGTTCCTCGACGGGTCGAGCTTCAATGCGCCGTGTTTTATGAGGTCCGCCGTAAATTCGGCGATATGGACCATCCTGGTCGACCGGGCGTTCTCGAACCGCGTCCCCGTGATGGGCGACACGGGTTCTTCCAGGAAATCGGCCGGCCCGTTCAGGGTGTCCATGTACTGGTGGAGGACGCGCCACATGTGGCCGCACTCTCCTCCGAGCACCCACTTCACGCCGAGTCTTTTGGCCTCAGCATAGATCTTCGCATTGAGGCGTTTGGCGAGCTCGGTCGAATGGAAGAGGCCGAAGTTGCCTCCCTCCGAGGCATAGGTGCTCCATGTGTAGTCCAGGCCGATTTCATGAAAGAGTGCGAGGTAGCCGAGGAGGGTGAACCAGTGAGGGCTTGCGAAGAAATCCGCGGAAGGGGCGACAAAAAGTATCTCGGCGCCCTTCTTGTTGATAGGCAGGTCCACCGTCAGACCCGTGATGTCCTTCAGCTCGTCCACGGCAAACTGGAGGGTCTCTTTCATCGCGTGCGGCGGAATGCCCAGATGGTTCCCTGTCCTGAAGCAGTTGGAGGCCGGCTCGACGACCCACTGGATATTGATCCCCACGAGGTTCAACAGCTCGCGCGCCATCATGGTGATCTCGGCCGTATCTATGCCGTAGGGGCAATAAACGGAACAACGCCGGCACTCGGAGCACTGGAAAAAGTAGTAGAACCACTCTTTCAGTACCTCTTCGGTGAGGTCCCTGGCGCCGGCAAGACGACCGAAAACACGCCCCGCCGTGGTGAAGTACCGGCGGTAGACGGAGCGCAGAAGCTCCGCGCGGAGCACGGGCATGTTCCTCGGGTCGCCCGAGCCGATAAAGTAATGGCATTTGTCGGCGCAGGCGCCGCACCGCACGCAGATATCGAGATAGAGCCTGAAGGAGCGGTGCCGTTTGAGGAGCGTCTCCATCCCTTCGAGGATGATCTCCTTCCAATTCTCGGGAAGCTTCCAGTCAGGGTCCGTGGGCTGCCATTCCCGCTGGTTGGGCAGGCCAAGGTATTTCTGGTGCTTCAACGGCGCGCCGTAGCAGTATGTCCCTTTCCTGAAGGTCACTGAAGGCTCCGCCCAGTCTCGTGCGGCAGGCTCATAGCTGACGTTCAGCAGCTCTTCCTGTTTCAGTTTGTCTTCAGCCATCGCGGCTCCTGTCTTGCGGTTCTCACTTCTTCTCCACGGGGATGCCCGCCTCGATCATCGCCTCCCTGAACTCGTCCTCATATTCCTCGTAGGTATGCACCTTTACCGGATAGTCCCAGGGGTTGACATGGCGCCTCATGCGGCTGTCGTTCCTCAGGTTCCTTGTGGGGCTCAAAAAGACCCCGGCCGCGTGCATCAGCTTGCTGAAAGGAAAATACGCAACGAGGATGGACACGAGGAAAAGGTGGATGGAGAAAAAAGCGCCCGGATGAGCGGATACGACCGGACAGAAGCTCACGAGCCCCATGGCCATCTCTTTCACCCGCTCGACGTCCGTCTTGAAGAAATGGCGCATGAGCACCCCGGAGAGGAGGACCGCAGCGATGAGAAAGAGGGCGAAGTAATCGGCAGGCAACGAGATAACCCGCATCTGGGGCGAAAGAGCCCTTCGCGCGAAAAGGTACGTGACCGCGGCGAGTATGAAGACGTCGCTCACGTAGGTCACGGGGACACCGATCTCGAAGAAGCCGTCGAGTCCCTGGAGCGCGGCGATACCGGGAAGGACCGGTTCGGTGAAGAAGCGCAGATGCCGGAAAAGGATGACCGCCAGGGACCAGTGGAAAAGGAGTCCGCCGAGCCAGAGGTAGCGCTTCGGGCTGAAGATCAGCTTTCCGGCGCCTTTGATCTCTACCCTCTCGTTCCCCCAGAGGGAGCGGAACAGGAGGACCTCGAGCGCCATGCGACCGATTACCCAGGGGGTGCTCGTGGGGCTTCCGAGTCTATCCTGCCTGATCCACGGAAGGGATTGCTGCTGCCCGCAGGTCGTGGGGATGCAGAAGGGAACGGGCGAGGCTGACCATCCGATAGCCCGGAAGAGAAAGCCAAGGACAAACACGGCGAGCGCCGCGTACGGGATTATCACCGCAAAGAGCAGGCTCGTGTTTCCGACGACGCCGCCGGCCCACCCGACGGCGGCAAGGAGCAGAACGGAAAGCAGCGCGTACGTCATCCCACGCCCCCGCCCATGGCCCTCATCAGCTTAAGCAGCCTCTCTTTCTCCGCCCTCATTTCCCTGATCCTTATGTCGTCTATCCGCTTTTTGCAGGCGACGTAAAGGTCAATTGCGACGAGCATGGCCTCGTCGAGCCGCGACTCCATGTCCAGCAAACGCCCGAGGCCGGTTTTCTCCACGACCATGGGCGACAGCTCATGGCGGATGGCCTTCTTCATGGCGTCGACAAAGGAGAGCGCCCGTGACGGCGGGAAATCCTGGACGGCCCTTATCCGCACGATATCGCTCAAGGCATCTTCCGTTCTTTCCCGCTCCATGCCGGTCGCCGCAATCAGGAAAAGCGCCTCCCCGGTCCGGTTAAGCACCTGGCCCAGGGGGTTGCAGAACGGGTCCTCTTCCGACGTCAAAAAAGCGCGCGTTTCGGCCGCATAGGTCTCCAGGACCGCTCGACGCCACTGCCCGAGGATCGCCTCTTTTCTGCTTGAGAGCACCTGCTCCAACGCTGTACCCGCCGACCGCGCGTCTTGCGTCACGGGCTTATCACCTCATGGTCCTTGCCCTTCTTCCGGTCCATCAGTGGAACTCCCATTCAATAAACGGCTTCTCCAAGTCGGCCATCGCGTTGACGATCAGCTCGACGAGTCCGCCGTACATTATGCCGCTTTTCTCCCACGCGCCATAATACTCGATGCTGTCTCTCAGAAGGCCTTTGCAGTTCGAACAGGGGGCGCACACGTATTTTTTCACCTCCGGACCGGGGCTATCCGCGAAGGCATCTATAATCTGCTTCATCTTCATCCTCGCCGCGATGCCGCTGCGCCAGTCGGGGAAATTCATGGATTGCATGATCGCGAAGCCGCTGCCCCCGCCGCAGCAATAGTTTTCCACGCCGTGGGGCTCCATCTCCCTGAATTGGGGGCAGATAGCCCTTAATATCCTGCGCTGCGGCTCGACGATCCCCATGATCCTCACCATGTTGCAGGGGTCGTGGAGGGTCACGGGGAAGGCGTTCCGGCTCGGGTCGAGTTTCAGTGTGCCGTTGCAGACGAGGTCCTCCAGGAGGGGCAGGGCGCTGACCCGCGGTATGTTTAGGTCCCCTGTGAGGATGCGGTCCGCGATGACCATGAGCGCCTTGTGCGAATGGCCGCACTCGCCCACGCATATTTTCTTCACCCCGAGCCGTTTGGCCGCCTCGGCGTGGTGCACCGCGACCCGCGCCGCCTGGATGTCGTCATACCATATGCCGTAGTTGACCGCGTCGTAGCCGACCAGGTCGCTTGAGAGGGTCCAGTCTATCCCGGCTGCGTCGAAGAGGACCGCGAAGGCTTCCGGGTTTTCCGGCCACGCGAGGAATTCGCCCGCGTTGTGCAC